>CAYQTM010000341.1:0-2665 GCA_964420355.1 uncultured Opitutales bacterium | reverse complement strand
CGACGCCTTGCCGCGGCGTGGACATGCGCCGATGTTTCTCATCGACATCGCCGTGCCGCGCGACATCGATCCCGCAAGCGGTGAACTCGACAATGTCTACCTCTACAATCTCGACGATCTGCAGCAGGTGGTGGAGGCAAACATCGAAGCGCGCCGCAACGCAGTGGAAGAATGCGTTGTCATTGTCGATCGGGCCACGGACGTGTTCATGCGCTGGCTGCAGGGCCTCGCCGCGGAGCCGACCATTTTGTCCATGGCGCGCGAGCTTGAAGCCATTCGCGAGCGCGAACTGGCAAAGACGATGCAGGCCCTGCCCGATTTGTCTGACCGCCAGCGCGACGAAATCGACTATCTTACCAAGCGAATTCTGAAGCACATCCTTCAGCGGCCCATGACGGAAATCCGCCGCGAAATCGATCACCATGATCCAGGCATCGTCCTGCACCTCGCGCGGCGTCTGTTCGGCCTGAAAGAGTCGAAGTAGCAGCCCTCATTGCTGCGTCACCCTGTACTACATGCAATGGCGAGGTGGAAAACCTTGCGCTTTGTCCCCGTCAAGGGTAATCTGAAGGCTGAGTGGCTTGGCATGGAGAAGCATACAACCCTTGAAGCACGCGGACCGCAGGCCGGGCACAGAGGCAGGATTCGGCATCTACGATGTCTGCTACGACGCGGCGGCCGTTGTATCGACCGCAAGTGCCCTCTCTTTTCCCAAGTCGCCCCCCGCTGACGAGTTTCTGCTATGGCTTGATCGCCAGGTTCTCAATGAAGACCGCGCCGCGCTCTACCGGTTCGCTCGAAGCTTTGCCCTCGGCCAAACGTCGCGTTACGCCTGTGACTTCCGCCTCCGCGCGTATTCCGGCGACACCGTCTACTTCCGCCTGCTGCTGAGCGCCCCCGCACGCGATAAGCTGGGCCGGGCCCGGCGGCTTGCCGTTCTGCTGCTCAACACCACTCCTGCCAGGCCGGACCAGCCGCAGGCATTACTTGACGATCTGCAGCACCTGGACGCCGAAAGCCGCCAGTCGGCGACAGCGCCCGGCCGCGAGGTGTGCCGGCTGAGTGCGGAAGCCGTTGATGTCGTTTCCAAACATCCGGTTTTTCGTCCAAAAGAAGAGAACGGCGATACGTACCATCAGCTCTTTTGTCTGGAGGAGGATATCGCGCCTGAAAAACTCGGACCCTTCCTCGTTAATCAGCAAAAGGCGGTGTTCGAGCAGCCCGTCCCGAGCCAGACTCCGGCAGGAGAAGAAGATCGGCTTCGGCGAGCGGTGGACTCGCAGGCTCAGCGCATTCTCGCTCTCACCGACGAGTTGATGCACACGGAACAGCGTGAGCGTCATCGGCTGGCCGACGAGCTGCACAACTACCTGGCCCAACTGCTGGCGGGCATCGCCTATCGCCTCTCCAGCGTCGAACGCATCACCCGCTCGAAAGAGGCCACCGAACTTCTGCAGCACGCCATAGAGGCCACCAATGAGGCTGTGGCGTTCACGCGCTCCCTCATGACGCAATTGCATCCACGGCGTCTGCTCGACGCCGGCCTGGCGGAAGCCGCTCACTGGCTGGCCGAGCAGATGGCGCCGAAGGGCCTCGCTGTAGAGGTAGACGCTGACGAATCCCTTCCGGAAATGCCATCTGACCAGCGCGAATACCTGTTCCAGACCTTGCGCGAGTTACTGGTGAACGTCGCCAAACATGCGGGAATCGGTGAGGCCCAGGTGCGGTTGAAAAACAGTCAAGGCGTCCTGATCCTGGAAGTCGAAGACATGGGCAAAGGCTTTGACCCGCAAAAGCTCGAACAGCTGCAGCGCGATTCGAGTCATTTTGGGTTGATGAGCATGCGGGAACGGATCGAAGACCTCGGCGGCGAGCTGCAGATCACTTCGGCGCCCGGCGAAGGCTGCCGCGTGCGCGTCGTGCTGCCGCCCAGCATATGACTGCCCCGGCTGGCACAGCTCCAGTCGATCCAGTACAATGAATACCACGCGCGGAGGGTTAGCATAATTGGTAATGCACCGGTCTTGAAAACCGGCGCCTTCGGGCTTGGGGGTTCGAGTCCCCCACCCTCCGCCAGCTTTGCTACACCTCAAAAACGACTGGCGTTTCTCCGCCGTGCTCGATTTCGCAAAACCTCTCTTTCACCTTAAGAACCGCCAAAAGCATTAATCTTTCCGTCTTACCCGCGCTTCCTTTTACAAATACCCCAGCGCCTCCATCTTTTCGCGCTGATCCTCGTTCAGCTCCACCGCCTCGCCCGATGCAGCCCCCACGGCTGGGATCGCGTCCAGCCGTCTCGCCAACCGCGCGTACACCTCCGGCGCGGCCGCCCGGTAATCCTCCAACTCCGCCGGGTCGCGCTCCAGGTTGTACAGCATGTCGCCTCTGGTCGAGCGGCGGAGCTTGTACGGATAAGCGAGGGCTGCGAGCTTTCCCTTTACGCCAAAATTGTCGCGCAGCAGGCACATGACATCCTGCTGCCGTCTCACAGGAGGCAGGCCTGCACATTTTCGGACAATGCTCTGATATCGCGTTGCCACGCTGAAGCCGTTTTTTCGGACGAAAAACGCCGTCTTATGAGGTTAAGTAACAGTGAGAAGGACAGTAGGCATAGGTAAAAGGAAAAAGGCACGTGCCAAAATGGAAGAAAGACATCGTCCAGGGG
>CAYQTM010000340.1:0-2677 GCA_964420355.1 uncultured Opitutales bacterium | reverse complement strand
TAAACCTCGACGAAATCGCCCGGCTCGGCACCCACCTGCGCGGCCAGCGACTGCCCGATGAAGACCGAGCGGTCGTCGAGGTCGGCCACGTCGCCGTAGATCAGGTGCTGGTCGAGCGGGATGACCGACGTTTCGCGCTGCACGTCGATCCCTCGGATGGCAGGGAAGACCGGGATGTTGCGGTGTTGCAGCAGCACTAGCCCCTCGGCATAGGGCGTGGCACCCGCCACCGCGGGGTCGGCCATAACCGTTTTCAGCAGCGAGTCGCTGTTATAAATGATGCCGTTGCTGCGGATCCGAATCGAGCCTTGGTAATCGACGATCGAGGCCTTCAATTCCTCGCTGTAACCGTTCATTACCGCTTGGAAAACGATCATCACGCCCACCCCAAGCGTCACGCCGAGGATCGAGATGATTGCATAAAACGAGAAGGATCGTCCGCTGGGGAAGAGCTGCTTGAGCGCGATGTAGGCAGGCCAGGGCATCACAAAAACCTCAGCCGCGACGGCGTTCGAGCAGGGCGACCAGCAGCACCGCGAGCAGGATCAAAATGTCGTCTTCCTCATCGTCCAGCTTGTTGATGACAAACTGGCTCTCAAAGAGCGAGGGCTGTTTGGCAACCAGATAGGACGGCGTCTCGCTGCCCTCGGCGGTGATGGTGAACTTGGGGTGAAAGAGGTAGCCGCTCAGCAGGCCGACCACCGGAACGTCGCCTAAAAACGAGTCGCCCACCTTCGCCCAGGGGTTGCTCTCGCGCAGGGTAAAGAGGCGGCCATCGTTGTCGACGATCTCGTAAGTGGCCTTCCAGATCGAGCGCATCCCGCGACGCCGCACCGTGCCGATGGGGTTGCCCTCGGGGTCGCTGATCGTGTAGCCCGCTGAGAAGTCGATAATCTGCTTGGTCTCGATCCGCGCCAGCAAGTCCTCCTTGCGGTCATCGGTGAAGACCTCGATCTTTTCGCGCAGCCGAAAGGCCTTTTGTCGCACATAGAGCAGCGGATTCCCCTGAGCATCCTTCGCGTAAATCTGCGAAGCGATGGCGAGGACTTTAAAAGAGAGCGTAATCGGATATTCCATAGCGAGCCTGTGCCGCAAGCCAATCGCAGCCCCAGCCACATCGCAAGCCAGAAAACCGAACATCTACCGCGCACCCAGGGCTCTTCATCTGAGTGGTATTACATTATGAAGCGACAAAATATCGCTGCACGAGGTGCGTCGCGCTTTTTTCTGTTTTCGGTTGGATGGCGATTGACCTGCTTATGCTATTTCGTTAGGCATAGGAATGCCGCGTTGGGCATCCTCTCTCTTCTCGCCTGCCTTTCTCCTGTGTTCGCTCGCTCTGGGTGAGCCGTCTTTCGGGGTGGCACCGGTGCGGGTCGAGCTTGGTGTGCGTTCGGTGGGCGAGGTGCATGTGGAGTCGATTTTTGTGCACAATCCGCTGGCGACGGCGATCGAAGTGGACGCCAGCTGTGCTAATCCGGCGGTCGGGCTGGAGCCTGCCTCCGTGCAGATCGCGCCTTTCGGAGGCGCGGTGATCGAGATGACGCTGCCGCTGCGCCATCTGGGCGAGTTCGAAGAGGTAATTGTCTTTACCAGCCCCTCGCAGGCCGGCGAGCGGTTTTCCACCTACGCCGGACGGGCGGTGCTCGACCACCAGAAGCGGAGTCGCCGGAGCATCACTTTCGAGCCGTTTACTCATGCTGACGAGAGCGAAGAGGTGGAGACTTGGTTTGAGGACGGAATGCGCTGGCATCGGCAGAAGGGCATCATCTATCCCCATGCCGTGCGTGTCGCACAGGGTCTGGAGGGGCGCGTGGACAGCGGCAGTACGCACGTCTATCTGCCGGACATCGGCTCGCACTTTGCACCCATGCAGATCACGACCGAAATCCCCGGCGATCTGTTTACGGCGGTGTCCATCGAGCTGGGCGAGATCAATACGCTCGGCACAGCGGGCACCCACAGCGCGGTTTTTGTCGGTCACAAAGCTGATGGTTCGACGGTTAGCGCGGAATGGGTGGCCGACGGACAGGCGGATGGGGTCGGCGGGGTGGCCGACTTCGAGGTGTTTACTTTTCCGGCTGAATTCGCGGGACTGACGCGGCTGGAGACCCATTCGAGCGCCTTCACGATCGATAATTTTATCGCCGACGGGCCGCCGCGCCCGAGCGATCTGGAGCAAGCCTATATGGCTTGGCGCGACGTGCATCTGCCGGGCAAGGGTCTGCGGACGGGTGTGCTGGAAGATTTTGACGGCGACGGGCGCAGCAACCTCTGGGAGTTCATGAGCGGCAACTCCCCTACCCTGCCCGACGCCCACACGGCGAACCTCAGCCTCCAGCCCAGCGCGGATGGCACGGCCTTGCGCTTCTGGCTGCGCAACGGGCTGCCCCTCAGCCATCTGCGCCTGGAGCACTCGACCGATCTCAAGGAATGGCAGCCCATCGAAATCGATCCCGAGGCGCTGGAACTCCTCGAGCAAGTCGGCGGCATCTCGCGCTACAGCCTGCCCTTCGCCGAAAGCAGCACCCTGCCCAACTTCTACCGACTGCGCCACCAGCCCTGATGCAAGCGACGGCGCATTATCCGAAACGTGCGCTATGATCGAGGTGCGTCTTGGGCAGAGGCGTCTCGCGCGCGAGGAGTACGAGAAGGAAATCGCGCGGTCGCTGGCAGA
>CAYQTM010000339.1:1990-2680 GCA_964420355.1 uncultured Opitutales bacterium | reverse complement strand
AACGACAGTCGGCGAGCGCTTGATCAATGGCGCTGCCGCATCCGCCGCCGCGCAGGTGACGAAGACATCGGGATAGTAAAACACGTTGGCCTGCTCCACCTGGAGCTTCATGTCGGTGATATAGACCCGGCAGGGACCGCCGCGCAGATGCGCGCGCAAAAGGCTGAAGACGTTCCCCGCGATGGTGACATGCGCATCAGAGGCGCCACCCATCGCAAACACCTCGCCGTCGACGTACTCGTGTTTGATAGGCGACTCGGCCTCACTGGCCAGATAATCATCGACGGTGATGAAGGACGACACCGCAAGATTGGACATCATGGCGCTCCTGGTAAAGACGGCTGTGGAACCTGTTCGTGGTACACACATCTGGCGAGGATCGGTGTTCTCTGTCATAACCCTTAAGGTGGCGGCAGCGCAACAATGGAAAGTGGAGATGGGTAGACTCGAACCGCATCAGGACCGAGGCGAAGCTGCAAACCGCGCTCATCGGGAGTCAGCAAAATATCGAACGGCCGCTCGGGCATGGCAAGAAGGTACTTGTCCAGTGAGGGCTGGTACAGCGACGGTCGGGCGGCTCATGGTTGACGGCGCGGCTCGGCTCGACCAGCCTAAGTTCCATTAGTCCAGTCAGCCCCATCCGGAGCCTCCCAGTGGGCACCGTCAATATGAACGAAGCCAAGACCCACC
>CAYQTM010000339.1:0-1980 GCA_964420355.1 uncultured Opitutales bacterium | reverse complement strand
GGAGGGGGGGGGCGAGCCATTCGTCATCGCCAAGGCCGGACGCCCGATGGTCAAGGTCATTCCCCTTGAGGAGGTGGCGACCCCGCAGCGACTCGGCTTCATGGCGGGGGAGATTCGCGTGCCCGACGATTTCGACCGCATGGGTGAAGAGGCCATCCTGGCCATGTTTGGGGAGCAGGCTTGAGGCTGCTGCTTGATACTCAGGTGTTGCTCTGGTCCGCGGGTGAGCCGAAGCGATTGCCTGAGGAAGCGCGTGCGTTGCTCGCGGCCCCTGAGAACCTGCTCCATTTCAGCCCGGCCAATCTCTGGGAGGTGGTCATCAAGAACGGACTGGGGCGAGACGACTTTCAGGTCGACGCGCACGCGCTGCGCCGGGGCCTGCTCGACAATGGCTACCGAGAGCTCTGCATCGATAGCAGCCATGCGCTGATGGTCCAGAATCTTCCCGCGATTCACAAAGATCCTTTCGACCGCATACTGATCGCCCAAGCCATGGCAGAGGGCCTGACCCTCGTGACCTCAGATGGACTGGTCGCCCGCTATTCTGTCTCGACCTACCGCGTCTCTGTTTGATCACCTCTCTTTGCGTCCGTCGCCCCAAGCGACCCCTGATACTGGCTCCCCAATGGCTCCCCAATGGACAAGACCACGCGCAACGCCATCCAAAACGCGACCTGGAATGCCTCGCGACCCTATGGGGGCCGAACGTCCCCACAAAGCGGGTTCGACAGCGTTGTCTTGATCAACAATCCAGAAGAGACCGGCAAGGCGACCGAGCCAGCGGCGAGCTCACAGGATCATCATCCGGAGCCCGCAGTCGGCTCAGCGAGCAATGCTGTCAGACAAGCTGCCAATCTAGCGACCAACCTGGCTGGCAATCCAACAGCAGACCCGGTTGCTTGTCCAACCAGTACCGCGCCGCGCGAGCGGGTACCGCGTCCGGTTCGCAGCTTCGTGCTGCGCGAGGGGCGGTTGACGGCTGGCCAGGAGCGCGCCTTTCGTGAGCTCTGGTCGCGCTTTGGCGTCGACTGGGCGCCTGGCCAGACGCTCGATCCACAGGCGCTATTTGCCGCTGATCAGCCAAGCACAGCGCCCATCACGCTCGAGATCGGCTTCGGCAATGGCGAATCGCTGGCGAGCATGGCTGCGGCCGCACCGGAGCATGACTTCATCGGCCTCGAGGTCCACCGACCCGGCGTTGGCCACCTGCTGCTCTTGCTCGAGCAGCAGAGGCTGACCAATGTGCGGGTGCTGCGCACTGATGCGACAGCCCTGCTCGGGACCGGCCTGCGCCCTAGCAGCCTGGATCGGGTGCAGCTGTTCTTTCCCGACCCCTGGCCGAAGAAGCGCCATCACAAGCGCCGTATCGTTCAGCCCAGCTTTGTCGCTGCAGTCGCCCAGGCACTGCGCCCCGGTGGGATCTTTCACCTGGCCACGGATTGGACCCCTTACGCCGAGTGGATGCTGACCATGCTCGAGGATGCCAACGCGCTATTCGAGAACTGTGCTGGACCAGGCCAGTTCAGCGCACGCCCGCCACAACGCCCGCTTACCAAGTTCGAGCGTCGCGGTCAACGCCTGGGCCATCAGGTGCATGACCTCATCTATCGGCGCCGCTGATGGCCGCTCTTACGCTCTCAGGGTTGCAGCCACGCATCCTTGCACCGGTCGACCTGCACATCGACGCCGGCGAGCTGCTCTTCATCTCAGGCCCCTCGGGCTCGGGCAAGAGCCTGCTGCTGCGCGCCATCGCCGACCTCGACCCGAATCAGGGCGAGGTCCTGCTCGACGACCAGCCGCGCTCACGCATCCAAGCGCCGCAGTGGCGTCAGCGCGTCGGCCTGCTGCCAGCCGAAAGCGGCTGGTGGGCCGATCGCGTTGGCCCGCATTTCGCGGCGTCCGCGACGACAGCATCCTTTGGACCAGCCGCGGGCGATTGCGCTGAGCCCAAGACTGCAAGCGTCAGCGCACAGGTCGGGC
>CAYQTM010000338.1:0-2687 GCA_964420355.1 uncultured Opitutales bacterium | reverse complement strand
CTCCTCGGCCACCGTCGTCCAGGTGAAACGCTCGGCAAAGCGCTGCTGCCCGGCCTCGGCGATGCGCACCCGGCGCTCGGGGTCGGCCAGCAGGCTGCGCAGGGCGGTGACCACCGAGTCCTCGTCCTGCGGCTTGGTGAAGACCGCGTTTTCGCCGTCTTGCAGATGGTGCGCCACCCCGGCGTCGTCGCAGACCACGATGGGCAGGCCGCTCGCCATCGCTTCCAAAAACACCACGCCAAAGGGCTCGGACCAGCCGGTCAGGGCAAAAATGTCGGCATTCTGCATCTCCTCGGCCACCTGCTCGGGCGGCAGCAAGCCCAGCAGCTCGACCCGTTCGTGGTGCTGCATCTGCGCCTGCGTGGCTTCGACCACTGCCTGATCGGGGCCGCTGCCAGCCAGCCGCAACCGCGCCTCCGGGAACTCGCCCGCCACGCGGTCAAAGGCGCGCATCAGCCCCGGCACGTCCTTGCGCCCGTAGAATTTGGCGCAGCAGAGGATGGTGGTGGGGCGGCTCGCCTGTTCGGTTGGCCAGTCGCGCTTGACGATGGGGTAAGCCGAGCCGTTGGGCACCACGATATAATCGCCCTCGGGCACGGCCTCGTTCGCCACCCGCGCCATCGTTTTCGACACCATAATCATCTTCGAGGCGCGCTGGGCGACAAAGCGGAAGAGGCGGCGGGGCTTTTCCCGCGCACGGATGATCCACATGTCCCCGATCTCGTGATCGACCGTGATGAACGGCAGGCCGGTCGCGTCCTTGAGCATCCCCGCCCAATAGCCGGACACGTTACTGTGGTGCGCACACACCGCCTCGGGCTGGAAGCGTTTGACCAGTCGCATCAGCGGGCCGCGCAGCCCCAGCCAGCCCATCCGCAGGAGCAGTTGCGGGGCGCGGCGGTTGATGCTTTGGCTTATCTTCCAAGGGTAATACGAGCAGCGAAGGTAGTGGATTTTCAGCCCCTTGACCTCCCAGATGCGCGGCTCGGCAGCCAGTTTTTTCAGCTCCGGCTTGAGCGAGCCGGCCAGCGGCGGCACCCAGGGCGTTGGAACGACGACCTCGACCTCGTGTCCTTTTGCGAGGAACTCCTGAGCCTGTTCGAGGCTCCAGTTGCCGCGCGAGGGCGAAGCGGGCGAGGGGAAATAGGTGGCTAAAATGAGAATGCGCATGGAGAGAGAATTAACGGCTGAACGGCAGGAGTTTAGGAAAGCTAAGCCTTTTTGCACAAAAATCGCGCAGCCTTGGGGTTATTGATAAAAGCCGCCGCCCAGCAGACGCTCGCCCTCGTAAAAGGCGACGACCTGACCCGAGGCAAGGGCGCGCTGGGGCTGGGCGAATTCGATGGTGGCGGCGGACGAGGACGCCGGGGTGAAGCGGATGGCGACAGAAGGGTCGCGATAGCGGGGCTTGGCGAGCAGCTCGCAGGCGGTGGTCGGCGGCTGGCCGAGCCAGGAGAGACCGGCGACCGCCATGCGCTGCTGCCAGAGGCCGGGCGTCTCGGGGTCGTCGAATGCGATGACGAGGGCGTTGTCGCTGAGGCGCTTTTCGACCACGACGAAGGCCTCGTTGTCGGTGTTGCTGGGGATGCCGATGCCCTTGCGCTGGCCGAGCGTGTAGCGGTGGAGGCCGCGGTGCTCGCCGCGCACCTCGCCGTCAACCGTTACGATTGACCCCGGCGCGTCTTCTATATAAGAAGCAAGAAAACGGTTGATATCGACCTTGCCGAGGAAGCAGATGCCTTGGCTGTCCTTTTTTTGCGCGACGGGCAGGTTCGCCTCTTTGGCCAGGTCGCGGACGCGGGGCTTGGGCAGGTCGCCGACTGGGAAGACGGCGGCGGCGGCTTGCTCGCTGCGCATCAGTGCGAGGAAGTAGCTCTGATCCTTGTTCTTGTCGACGCCCTCCCAAATCTCGGGCTGGCCGCTGGTGCCCGCGCGGCGAGCGTAGTGCCCGGTGGCGACCGCGCCGAAGCCCTGCGACCGCGCCCAGTCGAGGAAGATGCCAAACTTGATCTCGCGATTGCACATGACGTCGGGGTTGGGAGTAACGCCCGAACGGTAGCCCTCGATCAGGTAGTCGACGATGCGCTGGCGGTAGGCATCGATCAGGTTGACCACCTCAAAAGGGATGCCCAGCGTCTCGGCCACCGCCCGAGCATCGGCGATATCCTGCTCCGCCGGGCACTCGGCAAAAACGTCGGCCTCGTGCGCCCAGGTGCGGATGTAAGCCGCCGCCACCTCCGCGCCCGCCTGCCTGAGCCGCCAGGCCGCTCCCGCACTGTCGACGCCGCCGGAGAGCGCAACTACAATCCTGCAGTTGGGCAAGTGCATCCTCTCACGCTAGCTCGCCCGCGCCGAGAGTTCAACGCGCATCGTGCCACAGATGGTAATACAAAGATGGAGATTACGCCCATTCGCCGGCGACGAGGTGGAGGCGGCGCTGGGCGCGCTGGGCGAATTCGGCGTTGTGGGTGACGAGGATGAGCGCGGTGCCCTCGGCCTCGACCAGCCCCATCAGCAGATCCATCACGGCGAGGCCGGTGCGCTCGTCGAGGTTGCCGGTCGGCTCGTCGGCCAGCAGCACCTGTGGGCGGTTCATCAGGGCGCGGGCGATGGCCACCCGCTGGCGCTCGCCGCCCGACATCTGCTGCGGATTTTGCCGCGCGCGACCCGCCAGGCCGACGCGCTCC
>CAYQTM010000337.1:0-2690 GCA_964420355.1 uncultured Opitutales bacterium | reverse complement strand
CCGTTCGTTCAAGATATAGTCCTGCTGCCCGAGCTGCCGCGCAAACCCATCTTGCTTGATGTAGCTGTAATGATTGCCACACATTCCGATGAAAGGCACGTTCGCGGTGCCGGCGAAAACGATAAAGTGATAGCGCCCGCCAATCGCTATGCGACAACTCGCGATTATTTTCTTAAGAACGCGGTCACGCGTATCGCGCAGGTCGGGAAGGTGGATACGTCGCTTGCAGTCTTCTCGAAGCATATCGAAAATAATGAAGAAACTGACATAGTCTTTGGGTGTATGGCTGACCAGCAACACGTTCAAGTCATGCGCATCAATCAGATGTTCGATCAGCTCAGCAATATACACACGCTTTTCATGTGTGTCACAAGTATAGTCAGTAATACTAACTGCAGCGGCGGTTCCGCTTTCGATAAAGCGCTGGGTGGCTTCAGGTAACTCAGCTTCACTGTAGTCGAGCGTGTAAGCATCGTCATAGGTTTCCAGAAGATGCTTCGGTTTTGCGCCGATCAATTCGATATAGCGCCGCGAATAGAGATGGTCGCGCACGGATAGGTAGTCGACGTTTTCGATAATCCAGCGCGCTTCGACATCGTGCTGCGGGTGCAGTCCAAGCGGGCCAATCGTCTGCCCGCTCATAAAAATCGGCTTGCCTGCCTGCACAAACGGCAGGATGCGTGACTTCATCCGGCGCAGGCTCAGGCCATCGGGTGCGCGGGTATTGATGGTGCCGCCGCCGGTCACCAGCAGAAAATCCGCCTCGTCGACCGGCTGCTCAACGGCATCATCCAGACCGCGCTCACGCTCGACAGGCGGCGCACCGGCGCGGGTCGCACCCAACTCAGCCAGCGCGTCGACCGAGAGACAGCGCGACCGCGGATGCTCATGGTAGTCGCAGATGTAGCGGCAAAGCGCCCCGAAAAGCGTTATGTTTTCGCGCGGAATGCCGAGGTGCCCAGTCAGAAAACCTAAGTCCTCGGTCAACATCGCCTCGTCGCCGATGTCGCGATAACCAAAGCTGCCGACCACGGCGACTTTAAGATGGGAGAAAGCACTCATTTTTTGGGCTTGGCGAGGCGCTCCTCGCCGATAAACGGTTTGATTTCGATGCGGCTCATCGTGAGATCGATCCGATGCAGCAGGCGGGTCAAGCCACGCGCCAGCCACCCGAGCAGCCTGACCTGAGCAGCCTCAATCGCGCTTGGCACGCTGCGGTTAGGTCGCGCCTCGCGCCGCGTGATCAGATAATAGTCGAGCGGCTTGCGCTCCACGGCTTGCCAAAGGGTTGCGCCATGCTTGGCCTCGCCGCTCGGGTAGCCCAGCTCGTCGGTTTTACGCGGGTAGCCGCAGGCGATGATGCCGTGGAGTTTATAGGAATTGGGGATGGCGTAGTTGGCCAGCAGACGACGCCAACTGCCCCCTGAAAAAAGGCGCGTGAAGCACATCCGATCCGAGGCGGAAATCCAGCAGGTGCCGATGCCGCGCGCGGCGGCCACGAGCAGAATGTTTTGAATCGAGGCGGCGGTGTTCTGCACTTCCAACGGTTCCCAAATATGGTATTCGCCATTGAGGCGGCGGTCGTTTTCCAGCGCATCAGCAAAAACCAAGATTAGCGCCGCAGACTCGCCCAGCAGCCCGCCGGGCTTGCGCTCGCGCGCCTGTTCGCCCGATTTCGTCAGCCACGGGAAGACGTAGCGGCTCGCGCCGATCCGCTCGATCTCGGGCTTATCGGTGACCAGCAAAAACCGCTGGTTCTGCCAGTTGGAGCCACTCGGCGCGTAGATGCCCGCCGTTATCAGCGCGTCCAAGTCCTCGCGCAGAATCGGCTGATCGGTAAAAAATCGCACCGAACGGCGGCGTTGAATCACCTCCATGACGGACTCGGCTGTCTGGGCATCACGCATTGAATAAAAATGTTAGGTAAGCTCGGAAACAATAAAGCTCATCCGCTTCCAATCCTCGCGCTGGTATTCCTGAAAACTGAAGCGCGCGCTGACCTCGGGCGACCCGCTCCATTCGCGAAACGCCCGCTGCTCGCCGCGCAAGGGACTCCCGCGAAAACTGAACCAGTCGTCGAAAATCAGTACCGTGCCGTCCTGCAGCACGGAAGTCAGCCCGCGCAGCACATCGCGCGTCGAGCTATAAAGATCGCCATCGATCCATACAACCGCCGCGCGCTCGATCCCCAGCTCGCGAAACCGCTCGGGCGTGCAGGTGTCGGCAAACCACCCCGGCACGCAGCGGATGCGCTCGGGATCGACCCCGCGCCGCTGCACGATCTCCAAAAACCGCTCCTGCGAGCAGGCATATTGCCCCGCCTCGAAGTCCTCGGTGCCGCCGTCCTCGGGACTCAGCTCGGGCAGCCCCTCAAAGGAATCGAAGGCGAAAAAACGCATCCCATCCCAGATCGCTTGCCGCCGCGCGGTCGCCGCCGCCTCGGCCTGCCCGCCGACGCTCTGCTGGATGCGCGCATGAAAGCCACCCGTGAGCGCCCGGTAGGCCTGAGTGAACGCGCCGCCCTGATAGACGCCAAACTCGAGGTAATCGCCCGCAATCTGCTCGCAGGCCACAAAGCGCGCCACCTTGTCCATCAAACAGCCCTTGGGCTGATAGCTGGCGGGCTCGAAAACTGCGGGAGAGGAAGTTGAGGGCGCTTGGGTCATGTTCGCCCCTTGAAATTCGGCTGG
>CAYQTM010000336.1:0-2705 GCA_964420355.1 uncultured Opitutales bacterium | reverse complement strand
CACGCTGCCGCAGCTCCTGCGCATGATCGCGCGGGGCATCGACATGTTCGACTGCGTCATGCCCACCCGCGCCGCCCGCCACGGCACCGCTTTCACGCCCGACGGACGCCTCAACATGAAAAATGAGCAGTGGAAGCGCGACGAGCGCCCGCTGGCCGACCTCGACAACTACAACTGCCGCCACTTCTCCCGCGCCTACCTCCGCCACCTCATCGTCACCGGCGAACCGCTCGGCGGCCAGCTTCTCAGCATCCACAACCTCCACTTCTACCTCGACCTCATGCGGCAGGCACGCACCCACATCGAGGCCGGCGACTTCGCCATCTGGCACCGCGACTGGTGCGCCCGCTACGAGGCCAGTTGACGACCCGCTCAGGCGAACTGCCGCAGGAAGCGGGCGTCGTTTTGATAAAAGTAGCGGATGTCGTCAACTCCGTAAAGCATCATGGCGAGGCGCTCGATGCCCATGCCGAAGGCGTAGCCCGTCCACTCGCCCTCGGGGTAGCCGACCGCCTCGAATACGGTGGGGTCGACCATGCCGCAGCCCATGATTTCGATCCAGCGCCCGCTCAGCTTGCCGATCTTGTCGGAGTAGAGGTCGACCTCGAAGCTGGGTTCGGTGTAGGGGAAGAAGTGCGGGCGGAAGCGGGTGCGCGCGTCCTTGCCGAGCAGCTCTTTGAAGAAGTAATCGAGCACCGCCTTGAGGTCGGCCACCGTCACTTGCCGGTCAACGTATAGCCCCTCGATCTGGTGAAAATTCGCGCTGTGGGTGGCGTCAGCGGTGTCGCGCCGGAAGCAGCGTCCCGGCGAGATGATGCGCAGGGGCGGCTGGGTCTCCAGCATGGTGCGGATCTGCACGGTCGAGGTGTGGGTGCGCAGCAGGTATTGCTCGTCCCCACGCTTCGACACGTTCCCCATCCGCGCATTCTGCGGCAGGTAATAGGTGTCGAGCGGGTCGCGCGCCGGGTGATCGGGCGGCGTGTTGAGCGCATCGAAGCAGAAGAACTCAGTCTCGACCTCCGCGCCCTCGGCCACCGTGAAGCCCGCCTTGCGGAAAATCTCGCGAATGCGCTCGCGCGTCTGCGTGAGCGGATGCAGTTGCCCCGTCTCGAAGTCCGGCGCGGGCAGCGTCGTGTCGACTGCCGGCCCCAGCCGCTTCTCGGCCTCCGCCGCCTCGATCCGCGCCACCGCCTCGGCAAAGATCGCCTCCAGCTCCTGCTTGGTCTGGTTGATCAGCTTGCCCGCAGCCGGTTTCTCCGCATTGGGGAGCGCCTTGATGCCCTTCATCGCGTCGGTCAGCGACCCCTTGGGGCCGGTGATCCGCGCCTTGAAAGCCTCAAAGTCCCCGCGAGTGGTCAGCTCGCCGGCTCCCTGCCGGGCTTCGGCCACGATCTGCTGGAGCCGCTCCTGCATCGCCCGTGCTTTAAGCCGCCTTCTTGTCCAGCGCCGCCTTGGCCTGCTCGACCAGCTTGGCAAAGGCCTCGGGCTCGTGAATCGCCAGCTCGGAGAGCACCTTGCGGTTCATCTCGATCCCGGCATCCTTCAGCCCGTTGATGAAGCGGCTGTAAACCATGCCGTGCTCGCGGCAGGCGGCATTGAGGCGCACAATCCACAGCTTGCGGAACTCGCGCTTGCGCACGCGGCGGTCGCGGTAGGCGTAGCGCTCCGCGCGCTCGACGGCGTCCCGCGCATAGCGGAACAGGCGCGATTTGTTGCCAAAGTAGCCCTTGGCCTTGCGGAGCACCTTTTTACGGCGCTTGAGAGTGGTGGGTGCGTTGCGTGTGCGTGGCATGTTATGGTCTCCAGTTAATGAACCGCCGAGCCGCCAACAATGTTTCGCCCGGCTGGTTAGTTAAAGTCTCAGCCCCTGTTCTTGCCAGACTTGATCGCGTGACGGAAGGTGCGGGCGATCGACTCCGACAGGACATGATCCTGACTCATCGAGCGCTTCTGGTCAGTGGACTTGTTGCGCATGAGGTGGCGTTTGCCCGGAGAACGGACAACCAGCTTGCCACGCCCTGTGACTTTGACGCGCTTGGCGATGCTCTTTCGTGTCTTTTGCATGACGATGAAGAAAAACAGGTGATAAAAGCGACTTACCCACCACCCCGCAAGGCAAAAAGCGCCCATCACCCAATTTTTTCGCGTCGACCCAGCAAAGGAGCAGCATGCCGGGGTGCTCCTCTACGATGGCTGGCGGCTACCCTTTGGAAATTCGCGAAGATTGGAGTGATCCGTAGTTTTCTAAGCCGTAATTATGCGGTTCAAGGGGATGAATTGCGCAAAGTCTTGGGTGTCAGCGAAGCGGCACTTTCAGTGCCACGATTCTGTCGCACATTACAGCTACAGAAAGATTCGATGCAAGCCGCCCCGATCAACTGCATAATTAACAACAAAGAGCCCGCTAAATCAAGGACTTAGCGGGCGAAAATTGGGTGCAGGGCTCGGATTTGAACCGAGGACCTTCAGGTTATGAGCCTGACGAGCTACCGGGCTGCTCCACCCTGCAGTAAAACAGAGAATATTGACGCACAGGATGCTGGCGGTCAATGCTTTTTTGTAAAAATTTGCGGCGATGTGCGGCGATGGGTGCGACACCAGGCATTATTGCGGAATTTGGACTCAAAGTTCTATGCGGAGGAGGGTTGGTTGTGGGTGGTCAAATCGGCGGCTCGGGGTTGTCACACAAATGTAACTCGGTGAAA
>CAYQTM010000335.1:0-2713 GCA_964420355.1 uncultured Opitutales bacterium | reverse complement strand
TCAAAGGTCAAAGGTCAAAGTTAGTTCTGAGCTATTAGTTCTGAGTTCTGAGCATGAAACAAGTCACAAGTCACAAGTCGCAAGTCACAAGTCAGAAAGGGCTCCCTGCCCTCTCGCGCTTGCATGAATTTACAAGCATAACACTGAATTCACCCTCGTATCAATGACGTTATTTAGAACAATCGCTCAGCCAATCATTTTTACCTTCTGACTTTTGAATTCTGACTTCTGACTTCCCTTCCTCTGACTTTCCGATTCTCTGCGTGAGAAAAAACAGATCTACACTTTCGGCATCCTCGCCTTAATCCCCTTTCTGAATTCTGAATTTTGAATTCTGAATTTCCCGTGAAGCCTCCTTCTAAAACTACCTTTGCCTTCCTTGCGGGCTTTCTCATTGCGGCGGCGGTGGGTGCTTTGATGCCGTGGTTGCTGCTGTATCGGGATAATAATGGTCTGGAGGGGCGGATGCCTTCGGGTGCCGCGCGACACTTGCTCTGGGATTACCCGGAGACCGTTTCCGGCAAGCTCAACCATGCCTCGGGGAACCTCAATGCCACGATTTCCGGCGATGGCACCCGCATGGTGGTCGCGCGCTATTATCACAGCAACCAGACCGACCTCTTTATCACCGAGTCGGTGGCCGATGAGTGGGGTCGTGCGGTGCCGCTGACCGCCCTCAACAGCGAGGCCAACGAGCGCTCACCCAGCTTTTCCAAAGATGAGCGCCTGCTGTTTTTCGCCTCGGATCGCACTGGCGGTGCGGGCGGATTCGACCTCTATTACAGCGTGCGCGGCATCCGGGGCTGGAGCGAACCACGCCCTCTGAGCGGCCTTCAGACGCCCGCCGACGAGATGGATCCCTTCCTCGCCGATGGCTGGCTTTACTTTGCCAGCAACCGCAGCGCCCCGGAGAGCCTCGGCAAGCGCGCGGGCGGCTTCGACCTCTTTCGCGTGCCGGTCGAGATCACTGCCACCGGCGGCACCAGCCTCGAGCTCAACCTCGCCCTCGCGGGCACGGTCGAGCGCCTCAATGCGGCCAATTCCGCCGCCAACGAACGCTACCCTTCCCTCAACGCGCGCGGCGATGGCCTCTTTTTCTCTTCTGACCGCAAGGGCGGCTTTGGCGGTGCCGACCTCTACCGCGCCACCTTCCGCGAGGGGCAGCTCGGGCGTGCCCATAACCTCGGTGCGCTACTCAACACACCGTTTGACGAAATCAACCCCATCGTCAGCCCGAACGGCTTCCGCCTCCTCTACGGCAGCAACCGCGACACCTCACTGCCCGGCGACTTCCGCTTTTTGACCAGCGAATCGAGCATCGCTTACATCGCCTTCGACTGGGCGCTGCTGCGCGAGATTCTGCTGGTGCTCGCCGTGGCGCTGGCGCTGATGAGCGCGGTTTACTGGCTGCTGCGCCTATTCTTTCGCTCGCAATCCAGCATGGCGCTCATCCCGCGCTGCCTGTTGGGGTCGCTTATTTTGCACATCATTCTGGCGCTGCTCTCCGGCACTTGGCTGATGACCACGCGCCTCGCCGAGCAGACCGACGAGCGCAAGCCTCAGATGACCGTCAACCTCCATGCCCTCGCCCGCGAGAGCGTCGCTCTGGCCGTCCGCGAGTCCCTTTCCGCCCTGCCCAGTCCGAGCGGTGCCCCGGCCTCCAGTCAGGCCGCCGCCGCCGAGCTGCAGGCCGACGCCCAACCGGTCGCCGAGGCCGCGCAAGCCACTACCGTGGCCAGTCAGGTGCTGGCCGATCACGCGCAGGTGGCCGACGAGACGCAGGCCAAGCACGCGCCCAGCCCCTCGCGGGAAAAGGCCAGCGCCACCGTCGCGCAGGTCGACCCCGTCGCCTTCGGCCCCTCCAAGCTCAACATGGAGCTGCCCGACGGCATCACCCAGCGCGGCAGCGAACGCGGCGAAACCCTCGACCAGCGGGTCGAAGAGCGCATCCCGGAGGCCGACCGCCGAGCCGCCGCCCGCACGACCCGCGCCCTCGCACTCGACCTCCGCTCCGACGCTCAGGCCGTCGCTGCCCCGACCGCCGCCGGCCCGCGCTTCGATTCGCCCCGCAGCGGTGCTTGGGTCGAGCACGCGCCCAGCATCCAGCTCGCCGAGTGGCGCTCTCGCAGCAACCGTCAGCCCGACCAGAAGAAGCTCGGCGAACTCTCCGCGCCCAGTCGCGCCAGCATGACCAACACGATGGGCACGCTGATGCTCCGCAGCATGGTGAAGATGGAGACTGGCCAGCCGACAACCGCCCGCGCTGAGCCCCTGCGCCAGGAAGCCGCGCCGGTCGACACCCGCGCCCTCGAGATCACCCTTCAGGCGGTCGACATCCGCCAGTTCATCGAGAGCCTCCGCGCCGCACCCGCCCTCTGGCGCAACCGCGAGCGCATCGACGCCTTTTCCTTCCGCGCCTTCTTGCTCCAGCTCGCCGAGCTCAACCGAGTCGGCAGCCGCATCTCCGACGAGATGCCGGGTCTGCTCCTCCCCGCCGAGGCCGAGCTTGAAATCCCCGAGTCGATGCTGGAGGCGCTTTGAGCGGCTAACGCCCGATAAGCAAGCGCCGCAGCTCGTCTATTGTCGCAGCGGTCGCCTCGGGAGCGCAGACCCGCAAGACCTCGGGCGAGCCAAAGCCCCACCCCACCGCGACGGCGGCGACCCCGTTGGCGTGGGCGGCGTCGATGTCCTGCTCGCGGTCGCCAATCATAAC
>CAYQTM010000334.1:0-2734 GCA_964420355.1 uncultured Opitutales bacterium | reverse complement strand
GCGCGCAATTTTGAGCAAATTGCGGATTACTGTGCCTGAACCAGGGACTGGTCGAAGTCCTTCCAGACAACCTCGTAGCCCTGACGGCGGATCATCGCGGCGACTTCGGCGGGGGCGCGCTCGTCGGCGATGTGGAACTGCTCGCCTTCCTGAGCGGATTCGGCCTTCCAGCGCGCCTCGTCGTAGGCGCTGTAGCCGCCGGGTTCGGTGCTGCTGCCGGCGCTCATGGTCGTGATGCCGAGCGGCACCATCCCGTCGCGGAAGGCCGGGCTCTCGCGGGTGGAAAGCACAAAAGCGGCGTGCGGCAGGAGCATCCGAAAGGCGCAGATGAGCTGCACGAGCGTGCGGTCGTCCATGTGGAAGCGCGGATCGGGCTGGAAGCCCCCAGCGGCCGGGCGCATGCGCGGAAAGCTGAGCGAGAGCTGCGCCTTCCAGCAGGTGCGGCTGAGATGGGCGGCGTGGGCGGCCAGCGAGATCGCCTCCTGACGCCAGTCGGCCAGCCCGAAGAGCGCCCCGATGCCCAGGCGTCGAAAGCCCGCCGCGTAGGCACGCTCGGCGGTGTCCATGCGCCAGGCGTAGCGTTTTTTCGGGCCGCTGGGGTGGAGATCCTTATAGGTGGGCTCGTCGTAGGTCTCCTGATAGACGACCAGCCCCTCGCAACCGGCATCGACCAGCGGGCGATAGGGCGCGGTCTCCATCGGCCCGAGTTCGAGCATCAGGCTGGGCATGATCGGCAGGCAGCGCTCGATGACCTCCTGCACGTAGCCGTTGCTGACATACTTGGGGTGCTCGCCCGCGACGATCAGCAGCGAGCGGAAGCCCTGACGCGCCAGCATCTTGACCTCCTTTTCCACCTGCGACACCGGGATGGTGATGCGCGGGATGTCGTTGTTGCGCGAGAAGCCGCAGTATTTGCAGATATTGACGCACTCGTTCGACAGGTAGATGGGTGCGAAGAGGCGCACCGCTTTGCCGAAGTGCTTGATCGTCAGCGACTTCGAGATCTGCGCCATGCGCTCGAGGTAGGGCGCGGCAGCGGGCGAGATGAGGGCGGCAAACTCGCGCAGATTCTTCACGCGCCCCTGCGCCAACACCCGCTCGATGGTCGCCGCCGAACTGTCCTGCGATTGCTGCGCCAGCGCACCGATGGGCAGCGTTTTGTAAATCTCCGAAAACATCCACTCATTATACAAGCCGCGCACGCGCCCGCAAAGGATTTCGTGCTTTTCATCGGCAGAGGCCGCCGCTAAGGTATGTCCCCTCCCATGACAAAAGTTTTAATGGTCATCAGCCCCGGCTTTGAAGAGCTGGAGGCGGTCGCGCCGCTCGACATCCTGCGTCGGGCGGAGTTTGAGGTGACTCTGGCCAGCGCGGGCGAGGGGCTGGAGGTCGAGGGTCGCAATGGGATTCGCCTGCTGGCCGATGCGGCGCTGGAGGCCGTGCTGGCGCAGGATTTTGACGCGATAGTGCTGCCGGGCGGGCCTCATGCGCACAAGCTGCGCTCGCACGAGGGGCTGCGCGCGCGACTGCAGGCGCACGCCGAGGCCGGGCGGCTGACGGCGGCCATCTGCGCCGCGCCGCTCGTTTTGCTCGACGCCGGGCTGCTGGCTGGGCGTCGATACACCGCGCACTTTTCGACCCATGAGGAGCTGTCGGCGGCGCTGACCGAGGCGGTGGTGGTTAAGGACGGTAACGTGCTGACCTCGCAGGGCGCGGGCACGGCGGTCGAATTTGGGCTGGCGCTGGTCGAGGCGCTCGCTGGAACCGAGCTGCGGCGCGAGATCGCCGAGGCCATTTGTTTTTCTACCCAAAAATGAGCGAGACCCGCCCCAGCGATACGTCGCCCGCGCTGACGTCCTTTCTGCCCATCCCCGCCAACGAGCAGACCCTGACTCTGACCGAGCGGCTGCTGCTGATCAAGCTGAGCGTGCTGATCGTCGCCTCGACCTGGCTGTGGGGCGGGGTGGACACCTGGCTGCCCGCGCTCTTTGCGCTGGCGGGGCTGCTCAGCCCGATGCTGTTTTTCGCAGACATGACCCTGTCGGTCGATACTCACCGCAAGAGCTGGTTTCACTACCTCTTTTTGGTGGCACCGGTGGGTGCGCTGCTTGGGCTGTTTGTGGTCGGGCACATCAACATCAGTCTGGAGCAATTGGAGCTGAGCGAGCAGTCCTTCTGGGCGATGAAGAGCACGCGCCTGCTCTATCCCTCAGTGACGGGCTTCGGGGTGGGCTTTTTGCCGGTGATCGGACTGGTCGGCCTGTTTGCGGTGGCGATCAATATCGCACTAATTCCCCACGGACGCCTTTTTTTCATGCGCCTGGCCACCGTGCTCACCCTCAATGCTATTGCGGTAGTAGTCTTTGGCCTGCTGCACTCGGTGACCGGGCTGGAGCGCATTCTCGGTTTCTTCCCCACGCCGACCCCTAATTTCTTCGGCACTTTTCTCTACGCGCCCCACTTTTTTGCTTTCGCGCTGCCGCTCGTGGTCGTGATGCTCGGCTCGGCGGTGTATTTTCGCGCACGCAACGGCAGCGGCACCTTTTGGCGCTCGCCCTCGGGCTGGGCGGCGGGGCTCGCGCTGCTTTTGGTGCTGGGGATGGTGGTGGCCAACTTCTCGCCCATCCTGCTGCTGGCGGCGCTGGCGTTGGCCATCGTGGCGCTGCATCAGGCCAAGGTGGCGCAGGGCTTTCGCAAGCGCAAGGCTGCCGAGATGGGCACGGCGGGACTCTTT
>CAYQTM010000333.1:0-2741 GCA_964420355.1 uncultured Opitutales bacterium | reverse complement strand
GGCGTGCAGATCGAGAAGGAGACCAAGACCTACGCCACCATAACGATCCAGAACTACTTCCGTCTCTACGAAAAGCTTTCCGGCATGACGGGCACCGCCGAGACCGAGGCCGGCGAATTCTTCGACATTTACGGGCTCAAGGTGATGGTCATCCCCACCCACCGCCCCAACATCCGCATCGACGAAAACGACATCGTTTACAAGACCCGCCGCGAGAAATACAACGCGGTGATCGTCGACATTCAGGAGGCCAACAGCAAGGGGCAACCCGTGCTCGTCGGCACCGCCAGCGTCGAGGCCAGCGAGGTGCTCTCGCGGATGCTCAAGCGCGCGAAGATTCCCCACACCGTGCTCAACGCGAAATTTCACCAGCAGGAGGCCGAGATCGTCTCACGCGCGGGGCAGCGCGGCGCGGTCACCATCGCGACCAACATGGCCGGGCGCGGCACCGACATCAAGCTCGGCGAGGGCGTCAAAGAGGCGGGCGGGCTGCTCGTGCTGGGCACCGAACGCCACGAGTCGCGCCGCATCGACCGACAGTTGCGCGGGCGCTGCTCGCGTCAGGGCGACCCCGGGCGCACAAAGTTTTTCGTCTCGCTGGAGGACAACCTGATGCGCCTCTTCGCCAACGCCGGGGCGATCTCGAAGATGCTGGACAAGAGCTTTGTCGAGGGCGAGCCGCTCTCGCACCCCATGCTCAACTGGTCGATCGAAAACGCGCAGAAAAAGGTCGAGCAGCAGAACTACTCGATGCGCAAGCGCACCCTGCAATACGACGACGTGCTCAACAAGCAGCTCGAGGTGGTTTACGGGATTCGTAACGATGCCATTCATAGCGAAAAGCCCCGTGAAATCCTCTTCGAGCTGATCGAGGAGGAGCTGCAGGAGCGGCTGTTGGAGCTGCCCGCCAAGCTCGACGAGGACGACGAGGGCGAGATCGAAGCCTTCCTCAGTTGGCTGAACCTGAGCTTTCCGGTCAGCATCGAGCGCGACGAACTGGTCGCCATCGAGAGCGCCAGGCGGGCGGAGTGGCTGCTCGAAAAGATCACCGAAGCCTACGACCAGAAGGCGGAGCTGGAGGGTGCCGAGGCGATGGAATTCCTCGAACGCAGCGTCATCATCCGCAGCATCGACCGCCACTGGCAGGATCACCTCACCGAGATGGACGAGCTGCGCCGCAGCGTTGGCCTGCGCGGCTACGGCCAGAAAGATCCGCTCAACGAATACAAGAGCGAGGCCTACGGCTACTTCGAGGAGATGATGAGCAGCGTCCGCAGCGCCACCTGTAAGGGCATCTTC
This sequence comes from uncultured Opitutales bacterium, assembly GCA_964420355.1. Classification (GTDB taxonomy): domain Bacteria; phylum Verrucomicrobiota; class Verrucomicrobiia; order Opitutales; family JABSRG01; genus CAYQTM01. Next base: position 1,442 of record CAYQTM010000333.1, on the reverse strand, counting down.
CGCACCGCCACCAACGTCGCCGCCTTCAACGACATGCTCAACCGCATGAACCGCATGGCGCGCGAGCAGGGGCCGGCCAACATGGGCGACATCACACTCTTTGGCCAGGCGGCGCAAGCGGCGGCGGCTCAGCGAGCCGGTGGCCAGCAACCCGCCAGCACCGGCGTCTCGGCCAGCAGCCAGACGGGTGCCACCGCACCGCGCCCCGGCGTCACCACCTCAGGCGGCGGCAGCGCCACCCAGCGCGAGCTCCCCAAGATCGAGCCGGTCAAACGCGAAACACCCAAAATCGGTCGCAACGACACGGTCACCATCCGCAAAGGCCCGGAAACCAAGACCATGAAGTTCAAAAAAGCCGAACCCCTCCTCGAATCCGGCTGGCAACTCGTCGAAAAATAGGTCAAGCAACCGTCTGACGGCGCAAATTTTTTAACTACGAATCGCACCAATCCCCACGAATCTCTTTCGGGAGTCAGGCTTTTTATCACGCAGAGGGTCGGAGAGTCGGAGAGAAGAAATGTGGAGTAATCGGCTGGCGTCAGAGGTCGCGCATTCGCCACGTTGCCCCGGTTTCACCGCCCGGATCTGTTCTGTGCGAAAAAGATTCGTGCAGATTCGTGGGATTCGTAGTTTCCATTGCTCGGCGCAGGTCGGTCATCTTGGAATTAAAGTCACCCTCCGATAGAGGGGTCACTTCGCCTGAGTGCATTTCAGATGCGCGGCGGGCGGACTCGGCGATCTGGCCATTCTCAGCCGACATCACCGTGCTGAGCCGAACAAAAACGTCCAGCCGCTCCTTTTCGGGAAGCGCCATTACATCTTCCGTAAGTTTCTGAGCCGCCGAATCCATTGAGGCAATTGTCGGCTTTTTGCGTGAAAAAGTCAAGGAACCCGATTTGCGAGACGCTGTGAAAACCGAGCCTGAATCCGTTCTGTGCGAAAAGGGATTCGTGCGGATTCGTGCGATTCGTAGTTTCCTTTGCTCGGCGATGGTCTCGGGTTCACTCCTCTTCGGGGCTGCCTTCCTTGCGGGGCTGGTAGTCGATGGGGTCGAGGACACTGGGGTCGATGGCTTTCATGTAGTATTGCAGCTCGGCGATGGATTCCTTCACGTCGTCGAGGGCGCGGTGGGTGTTCTGCTTGCGAAACTCCCGTTTGAGGATGTCGCGGAAGAGGATTTTGAGGCTCGACACGTCGAGCATCCGATAGTGCAGCGTTTCGGCGAAGCGCGGCAGGTAGCGGTCGATGAATTTGCGATCCTGGTGGATGGAGTTGCCGCAGAGGATGGCCGGCTCTTTCTTGAAATACTTCTTCGAGAGGTCGGCGAGGTGGACATCCAGCTCGACCTCGCTGATGCCGCCGGGGATGCGGTCGACCAGCCCGCTCTCGCGGTGGTGCACCTGACACCATTCGTTCATATTGTCGATGACCTCCTGCGGCTG
>CAYQTM010000332.1:0-2745 GCA_964420355.1 uncultured Opitutales bacterium | reverse complement strand
AAAGAGGTTGGTCGCCAGCACGCCCATCGTGTAAAAGAAGATCAGCATGACCAGAATCACCCCGGAGAGCCCCGGGATCGAGTGGATGAAGGCCGCCACCACCTTGCGCAACTGCGGCACCACCGTCAGCAGGCGCAACACCCGCAGGATACGCAGCGAGCGCAAGACCGCCCACGAGCCGGCACCCGGTGCCAGCGCCACCGCGACGACCAGAAAATCGAACCAGTTCCAGCCATTGCGCCAGAAAATCCAGCGGTAGGCGGCCAGCTTGAGCGCCAGCTCGGCTACGAAGATGACGAGGCAGAGCTTGTCGATGACGATCAGCAGCCCGCCAAACTGCGCCATCAGGCTCTCGCTGGTCTCCAGCCCGAGTATCAGCGCATTGAGCAGAATGACACCCACGATAAAGGACTGCACGCCCTTCGATTCGATAAAGCGCGCCAGCCCGATCCGCCAGGCGGAAATGCGCGAGGAGCGGTCAAGCAGGCGAATCAAATCTTCTTCACTCATGTATGGGATAAGCGCTGAAGATGGCGGCTACCCGCCGCTTTTTCAACTGCACAGATCGATTTCCGATCAACCCCGAAAAACGCCGCCGAAAGCGTGTCGCGCAGTGTCGCGCACGGCGAAGTCTTGCGCTCGCGGGGGTTGGTGTGTTTGCTGGGTGGGATGTCGGAGCGATTGCAGGCTGGGTTGCGGGAGCATTTTCAACTGGAGGCTTTTCGGTCGGGTCAGGAGGAAGTGGTGTCGGCGCTCATGGAGGGGCAGGATGTGCTGGCGGTCATGCCGACGGGGCAGGGCAAGTCGCTCTGCTTTCAGTTGCCGGCCATGCTGCTGGAGGGCGTGACGCTGGTGATTTCGCCGCTCATCTCGCTGATGCAGGATCAGGTGGCGAGCCTGCAACGGCTGGGTCTGCCCGCGACTTTTATCAACAGCACGCTCAGTTGGGAGGCGCAGCGCGAGCGGCTGGACGGCCTGGAGGCGGGTGCCTACAAGCTGGTTTATGTGGCACCCGAGCGCTTCCGCAGCCAGGCTTTTGTCCGGCAGATGCAGCGCCTGAAGGTGGCGCTCTTTGCGGTCGACGAGGCGCACTGCCTGAGCCAGTGGGGGCACGATTTTCGCCCCGATTATATCTGGCTGGGGAAGGCGGTCGAGGCGCTGGGGCGTCCCACGGTGGGCGCGTTCACGGCGACGGCCACGCCCTTCGTGCGCGAGGACATCCTGACCCACCTCGGGATGCGCGAGCCCCGCACTTTTGTCACGGGTTTCGCCAGACCCAACCTCTCACTCGGCATCTACCGCACCGCCCGCCGCGCCGAGAAATACGAGCACCTCAAGGCGCTGATCGAGCGCCAGAAAACCGGCATCATCTACTGCGCCACCCGCAAGCGCGTCGACGAGGTGGCCGCCCAACTGATGGCCTGGAAGCTGCCGCACGTCGCCTATCACGGCGGCCTGGGCGACACCGAGCGGCAGGCGGCGCAGAACGCCTTCATGTCGGGCGAGCGCGATCTGGCGGTGGCGACTAATGCTTTTGGGATGGGGATCGACCGGCGCGACATCCGCTTTGTCGCCCACTTCGAGATACCGGGCAGCATCGAGGCCTACTATCAGGAGGTCGGGCGCGCCGGGCGCGATGGCGAACCCAGCGAGTGCGCGCTTTACTTCAACTTCGCCGACCGCAGCACCCAGGATTTTTTCATCGAGGGTGCCAACCCCACGCCCGAGCTGATCCGCGACCTCTACGCCAACCTGCTCGAGCACGCCGACAACGACCACGTCTGCCTGCGCTCCCAGTCCGACCTCAAGGAAGATCTGGGCGGGCGCGGGGTGAACTTCATGGCGCTCAGCGGGGCGCTCTCCTGGCTGCGCCGCCTCGGCTATATCGAGCGCTTCGACGTGCCCGGACGCAGCCTGCGCGGCACCCGCCTGCTCAAGCCGGAGGTCACCCCGCAGCAGTTGGAGATGGACGAGCAGGCGCTCGCCCGCAAGCGCGAGGCCGACGGGCTCCGCCTCGAAAAGATGATCGGCCTCTGCCAGACCGACGGCTGCCGTCACCGACACATCCTCGACTACTTTGGCGAAGGCAGCAGCGAGGACTGCGGCCAGTGCGACCGCTGTAAAATCCGGCGCGGCTTGCTCGAAGGCATGCGCCCGCTCGGCCCCGACGAGACCGAGATCGCCCGCAAGGCGCTCAGCGGCGTGGCGCGCATGTCCCAGCGCATCGGCGACCGCTGGCGCGGCAAGGCCACCCGAGGCTCGATCATCAAAATGCTGATCGGGCAAGTGTCCGAGCACGGGCGCAAAAAGGGCTACCACGAGCTGTCGACCTTCGGGCTGCTGCGCAAGCAAGGCGGCCCCTTTCTGCACGCGCTCTTCGATGCAATGGAGGCCGCCGGCTGGCTCGAAAACAACTACTGGCAGAGCGGCGACCAGAACATCGCCCTCGTCGGCCTCTCCGACAAAGGTGCAGAGGTCATGCGCGGCGACACCACCGCCGAGCTGGCCTGGCCCGAGCACGTCCCAACCGCACCCTCCAAGAGCCGCGCCAAAGATATCGACCTCGCTGGCGGCAAGCCCGCTGGCAAAAAGCGCATGACCCGCGCCCAATACTTCGCCTGGAAGAACAACCGCAAAGCCAGCTGATGTGCCGTCCTTGTTTCGGCTCGATCCGCCCTTTCGCCTAGAGTTTTTGCGAAAAAACCTCGACGCCCGCGGGTTGACGGTTAAGAGTGCTTGCATCGC
>CAYQTM010000331.1:0-2769 GCA_964420355.1 uncultured Opitutales bacterium | reverse complement strand
GCTTAGGGCTTGGAAGAAAATAAGTGTGGCGATAGGACGCCGGAATTTTGTTCGCTGACAAGGCGCGACGATGGAGCATATTGTAATCTGTGACTGAGGAGCAACGCCGTCAGCGGGCAAAAGAACAAGTCAGATTGCTACACTTATTTGCTGACAAGCCCTTAGTCACGGTGGGCTTCGAGCCAGTGACACAGCTTGCGGACGGCGCGGGCGCGGTGGCTCAGGCGGCTCTTGATCGCCGCGCCCAGCTCGCCAAAGCTCTGCTCGTAGCCCTCGGGAATGAACACCGGATCGTAGCCAAATCCCGCCTTGCCCTGCGGCGTTTCGGCGATGCGCCCCGGACAACTGCCCGTGAACACCACGGCCTCGCCCCAGGGATTGAGCAGCACCAGACAACAGACGAACTGTGCGGTGCGCAGGGGATCGGGCACGCCTTCCAGCTCGTGCAGCAGCTTCCAGATATTGGCCTCGTCGGTGGCATCCGCGCCCGCATAGCGCGCCGAGGTCACGCCCGGAGCGCCATTGAGCGCATCCACGCTCAGGCCGCTGTCATCCGAGAGCACCCAGGCCGAAGCCGGAGCCCGCGCCTTGAGCGCCACCGCCTTCTGCCGCGCATTGCCCTCGAAGCTCCCGGCATCCTCGGCCACCGTCGGCATCCCCTCCAGCTCGGTCGCCGGCAACACCTTGGCACAGTGAATCAAGGCATTGAACTCATCGACCTTGTGGACGTTGTTGGTAGCGAGGTAAAGATTCATTAGGGGCAACCCACTCAAAACCCTCAAGCCCCCAAGCTCAAGCCATTTCAAGACCCCGTCGAGCGCGGCAGAAGATGACGATTTGGTAACCGGCTGCTTTCAGGGCTTGAATGCGGCTGACATAGCCTTTGCCGCTAAGGGTGGATTCTAAGCCGTAATTATGCAGTTGATCGGGGCGGCTTGCATCAAATCCTTCTGCTGCAAAACCTTGTGAGACAGACTCGCGACAATAAAAGTGCAGCTTCGCTGACACCCAAGCCTTTTCTCTGGAAGACTTTGCGCAATCCATCCCCTCCAACCGCATAATCACGGCCAAGATTGAAAATCGAATAACTTCAGGATTTTATCCCGAGAAACTTTGGGTCTTTGCGTCTTTGCGTGAGACAATTGGCAGGCTGGTGGCCAGTTCCCGGAGATGAGGTGGACTTGCCTGATAACTGTCTATGAAAACCTTGCGTTGGCGGGGTTTTGGGGGTTGGATGGGGGTTTACGATATTTTGGACTGCGCAGATTGGAGCCGTCATGTTTAATAGCTTTTTCAAGAAACTGCAGGGGCGTCCCTACAAGAAGTTTATCAAGGAGTGTCAGCCGATTGTGGCTGAGATCAACCGGCTGGAGGTGGAGTTTCAGGGGCTGAGCGAGGCGGATTTGCAGGCCAAGACCGCCGCGTTCAAGGCGCGGGTGCAGGAGGCCGTCGATGCCGCCGCCGAGCGCCATGCCAATGCCAGCGAGGAGCGTCGGGAGGAGGCGCTGATGGAAGTGCGCAAGCAGGTGCTCGATGACCTGCTGCCCGAGGCTTTTGCGGTGGTGAAAAACGGGGCGCGGCGGCTCTGCGGGCGCGAGATCGAATACACGGGCACGGTCGACACCTGGAATATGGTGCACTTCGACGTCCAGCTGATGGGCGGCGTGGCGCTGCACCGCAACATGATCGCCGAAATGGCCACCGGTGAGGGCAAGACGCTGGTCGCCACTCTGCCGCTCTACCTCAATGCGCTGGCCGGGCTGAACGCCCAGTGCGTGACGGTCAACGACTATCTGGCGCGGCGCGACAGCGAGTGGATGGGCGCGCTCTATCAGTTCCTCGGGCTGAGCGTCGGCTGCATCCAGAGCGGGATGGATCCGGCGGCCAAGCGCGAGATGTATGAGCGCGACATCACATACGGCACCGCCAGCGAGTTTGGCTTCGACTACCTGCGCGACAACGGCATGGCCACCCGCAAGGAGCATCAGGTGCAGCGCGCCCACTGGTTCTGCATCATCGACGAAGTGGACTCGATTCTGGTCGACGAGGCGCGCACCCCGCTCATTATTTCCGGGCCGATGCAGGAAGATTCGCCGCTGCCCTTCGACCGGATCAAGCCGGTGGTCAAGAAGCTGGTGCGCGAGCAGGAGCGCCTCTGCAACACGCTGGTCAGCGAGGCCAAGAAGCTGCTCGAAGCCAATCCCGAGGACGAGCAGGCGCGGCTCGACGCTATGTCGAAGCTCTGGCAGGTCAAGACCGGGATGCCCCGCAACCGCACCCTGATGCGGATGCAGGAGGAGCCGCGCGTGCGCAAGGAGCTAGACAAGTTCGACCTCGAGATCACAGGCGAGTTTAACAAAGAGCAGCGCTATGCGCTCAAGGAGGAACTGTTTTTTACCCTCGAAGAGAAGAACCATCAGGCCGACCTCACCGAAAAAGGCCGCCAGTTGGTCAGCCCCGACAACCCCAACGCCTTCGTCCTGCTCGACCTGCCGACGCTCTTCAACGAGATCGAAAAAGACGAGTCGCTGAGCGCCGAGCAAAAGCAGGAACGCAAGCAGGAGGCCGAGCAGCGCTACCAGCAGACCAGCGAGGAAATCCACACGCTCTCGCAACTGATGAAAGCCTACAGCCTCTACGAGCGCGACCAGCAGTATGTGCTGCACGAGGGCAAGGTGGTGATCGTAGACGAGAACACCGGGCGCATGATGCCCGGACGCCGCTGGTCCGACGGCCTGCCCCAGGCGGTCGAGGCCAAGGAGGGCGTGC
>CAYQTM010000330.1:0-2777 GCA_964420355.1 uncultured Opitutales bacterium | reverse complement strand
CACTGAACCCCAACAGGTTCCATCTTTTTATTCGATTTTTTCTCACGGATTCAGGGTCAAATCTGGAGTGATCCTGAGAAGGTGGAGGACGTCACCGAGCGGCTCAGCGACCACATCGCTTCGGTTTATCAGGAGAATGCTCCCGAGCGCATCTACTTCTTGATCCTCTATAATATCTTCAATGAGTTTCTGGAAGATGTTTCGGAGGATGTCCTGCCAAACGACCGCACCGGCTACCTTGATAGTCTGGTTTGGAAGAAGCTCTTCAATTTCCAGAGGGAAGCCGCCACCGGGATCATCAACAAGCTCGAAACCTACAACGGCTGTATCCTCGCCGACAGCGTGGGGCTAGGAAAGACTTTCACGGCCCTTGCAGTCATCAAATATTATGAATTGCGAAACCGCTCGGTTCTTGTGCTTTGCCCCAAGAAGCTGGCCGATAACTGGCTAAACTACAACAAGAACCTCAAGACCAACCTATTTTCAGCGGATCGTTTCAATTACGATGTGCTGTGCCATACTGACCTGCAACGTCAGAGCGGCTATTCACTGGGCACACCGCTCGACCGGGTAAACTGGGGTAATTACGACCTCGTGGTCATCGACGAGTCGCATAATTTCAGAAACAATGCCGCCTTCAAGGACCACGAGACACGCTATCAGCGGCTGATGAACCGAGTTATTCGTGAAGGAGTCCGCACGAAAGTCCTGATGCTTTCGGCGACTCCAGTAAACAACCGCTTTACTGACCTCAAAAACCAGTTGGCCCTCGCATATGAAGGCCACGCCGAGCAATTGGAAGAAAAACTCGGTGCAAATTCCGACATTGAAGGCATCTTTCGCCGCGCTCAGGCAGCCTTCAACCAGTGGTCCAACCTGCCGCCCCACAAGCGAACCCCCGAAGCTATTCTCAAGGCTCTCGACTTCGACTTCTTCGAGCTGCTGGATTCCGTGACCATCGCCCGATCCCGCAAGCATATTGAGACATTCTACGACACATCGGAGATCGGCACTTTTCCCGAGCGCCTCAAGCCGCTGTCTTACCATTGCCCTCTCACGCAGAGGAAGGATGTCATCGGCTTTAATGAAATCTTTTCCGAGCTGTCGCTACTGAAGCTGGCGGTCTATGCCCCTCTCAGCTTTATCCAACCCAGTCGGCTCGCGAAGTATTCAGAATTGTATGACACCGAGGTCCGGGGCGGTGGCGGAACCTTTCGTCAGGCGGATCGCGAAAAGGCGCTTCAGGCGCTCATGACCACCAACCTGCTCAAGCGGCTGGAAAGCTCCGTGGAAGCGTTCCGCCTGACGCTTCAGGGGCTTGAGAAAAACCATCAGGAGAATCTCAAAAACATCGAGCAATTCCGGAGCACGGGGAAGGACTTTTCTCTGCGGGACACCGTATCCGACTATGAAGACCTGGAGCCGGATGAAGACGACTTCGATCCGTCCGAGAGCGCGGGAGGCAAGGTGAAAGTCAGCCTCGCGGATATGGATCTGCCCGCCTGGGAGCACGAGTTGCGGTCCGATTTGGAAATAATCCAGAGGCTGCTCGCGGAAATGCGTAAAGTCACGCCGGATGACGACTCGAAACTCCAGCACCTTAAGACGCAGATTCTAAGCAAGCTCAGCTCCCCCATCAATCCGGGAAACCGTAAGGTGATTGTGTTCACCGCCTTTGCGGACACCGCGAGCTACCTTTACCGCCATCTTGCTCCTGCGGTGCGCGAGGCTCAGGGAGTGCATTCAGCCGTCATTACGGGGAAGGACGCGCCCAAAAACACGATCAAGCGCGGCTACGACTTCCATACCCTACTCACGCTCTTTTCCCCACTCGCCAAGCAGAAGGAGGCGATCTTGCCCGAGGAGCCTGCCGAGGTGGACCTGCTGATCGCCACGGACTGTATTTCGGAGGGGCAAAACCTTCAAGATTGCGACTACCTGATCAATTATGACATCCATTGGAATCCGGTGCGCATCATCCAACGTTTCGGGCGAATTGACCGCATTGGCTCGAAGAACAAAGTGATCCAGCTCGTCAACTACTGGCCGGATATCTCCCTCGACGAGTATATCAACCTCAAGGAGCGGGTGGAGAACCGCATGGTCATCGTCGATGTCTCCGCCGGGGGCGACGATAACGTGCTGCGTGGAGAATCCAGTGAGCTGGCCTACCGCAAGGAGCAGTTGCGCCGCCTCAAGGATGAAGTGATCGACATGGAGGACGTCAAAACGGGCGTCTCCATTACCGACCTCGGCCTGAATGACTTCCGGATGGACCTGCTGGGCTACATGAAGGAGAACGGAGACCTGGCCAATACGCCCAACGGCATGCACGCCGTGCTGCCTGCCGAGCCGGAGCGAGGGCTTCCGCCGGGAGTGATCTTTGCCCTGCGCAACCGCAACAGCGGGGTCAACATCGACCAGCAGAACCGCCTGCACCCCTACTATCTGGTTTACGTTGATCAGGCGGGCGGCGTCATCGTCAACCACACGGAGGCCAAACGGATGCTCGACCTTGTGCGCTCCGCCTGCCGGGGACAGTCCGAGCCGATCCGCAAGGTGTATCAGCTTTTCAATGAGGCAACCGAGGACGGGCGCAAGATGGACGCCTGTTCCAAGCTGCTCCATCAGGCCATCCAGTCGATGATCGATCTCAAGGAAGATAAGGATATCGACAGCCTATTCTCGGGAGAGCGCACCACCGCGCTCCACAACACCATTGCCGGGCTCGACGATTTCGTGTTGATCGCCTTCCTCGTTGTCCAGGAGTCTTGACC
>CAYQTM010000329.1:0-2788 GCA_964420355.1 uncultured Opitutales bacterium | reverse complement strand
GAGAGCAAGGATTTTCCGAGTGGCGACCCCACGACTTTCCCGCGACTGATCCGCTTCCTCGAAGCGCGCGGCCACCTTCGCCCCTCGCCCGAGAAGAAGAATCGCCGCGTCTTCGATGTCACCCGCGAGGCGGTGAAATACCCGGCACCGCGCTCGGCCACCCTCCAAATGCTGGCGCGCGGCGAGCAGGGCGGCATGACCAGCATCGCCTACAGCAGCCAGCGCGGCTTTGGCGACATCCAGCCGACGGTCGGTGAGCTGCGGGTCGGGCACTGCCAGGTCAAGGTGCGCGACCGCCGCAACCGCGTCCGCAGCATCGGGCGCATCCGCCTGACCGAAACCGACATCATCGCCAAACAGAAGGACGGCAACCGCGACAAGGTGCCCTACATGACCCACGGCTACGGGCTGTGCTTCGGCCAGAACGAGCTGAAGAGCATCAGCATGGGCATCCTCGACCGCGCGATCCGCCACGGTGACCCCGAGCAGCCGTGCAGCCAGCAGGAGTTTGTGCTCTACCACACCGAGGGCGTCGAATCCTACGGCTTCACCAACCACCTGAAGCTACCCCACTACGTTACTTTCCAGAGCGGCCTTAGCAACGTGCGTCAGGCGATCAAGCGCCGCGAGGAGGCGCAACGCAAGCAAGCCTACGGCATCACCGGCAACGAAGAAAAGCACGCCAAAGACATCCCGGATCCGCGCCAACTCTACCGCGCCTGAGCCACCATTTTCTTTTCCCATGATCGAAGCGAAAAAATTCGAGCGCAGCTACAACTACGGCTTCATCGACGAGACGACCAAGAAGGAGATCCGTCGCAAGATGCTCAAGGCGGCGGCCATTCCGGGCTATCAAGTGCCCTACTCTTCGCCTGAGATGCCCATTTCACGCGGCTGGGGCACCGGCGGGCTGCACGCCACCCTCGCCCTGATCGGCAAGCGCGATGTCTTTAAAATCATCGATCAAGGGAGCGACGCCAGCGTCAATGCCTGCAACCTGCGCGACTTCGTCAAGCGGATGACCGGCTGCGCCACCACCTTCGACACCGCCGAGGCCACCATCATCCAGACGCGCCACCGCATCACCGAAGAGGTGCTGACCGACAAGCAGATCATCGTCTTTCAGGTGCCGCAGCCCGAGATTTTGCGCGGGGTCGAACGCTACGAATACAAGACGCGCCAGATGCACGCCGAGGCCGATTATGCCAAGATGTGGGTGAGCCTCTACGAGAGCTACGTCAAGTTTGGCGCGATCATGCGCGGCGCGGGCTACCCCGTGCGGGTGAATGGCCGCTACATCATGAGTCCCTCGCCCATCCCGCGTTGGGATGTGCCCAATCTCAGCATGTCGGAGACCCTCCACGTCTTCGCTGCCGGGCGCGAGAAGCGCATCTACGTCGTGCCGCCGCACACCAAGGTCGAGCCGCTCGAATTCGAGGACGTCAAGTTCCGGGTCGAGGACTTTGAGGGCATCAAGTGCGCCGCCAGCGGCCAGGACGACGCCTTCATGGACGAAATCTACGCCACCGACGGCTCCCAGAGCTACGTCATCAACGACTCCAAGTTCCTCGACAAAGTGCGCACCCCCGGCCACCAGCGCCCACGCCAGCGACTCTATAAGCATCAACAGGAAAAGGATATCGGTGCCGCTGGGCTTCGATAAATTCAGAATTCAAAATTCAGAATTCAAAAAAATTGCACCGCGCAAACCTTGCAGATTCCTCGATAATTACTAACCGCATTTAGCTCGTAGGCTAATCCTATTTACAACGCACATTCGAAAGCAGCATACCTCAGCAGGCAAAGGCTTGGATATCACTAACCTTTTTTAAACCTGCTTTATCGACCCGATCCACTCATTTCTGAATTCTGAATTTTGAATTCTAACTTTTCCCAAAATGGTTTCCCTCAATAACGACGACAACTGGCTGCTGCGGGTACGTGGCTTGCAGAAGATTTACGGCGAGCCCTGCTCGAATACCGTGCAATACACCGGGCCGAAGTTCGGCACCAATCAGTGCCCAGAGACTGACGCGATTGTGGCCTGTGCCGAGGTGGATTTCGATCTTTACCCCGGCGAGGTGCTGGGGATTGTCGGCGAGTCGGGTTCGGGCAAGTCGACCCTCGTGCAGTTGCTCTATTTCGACAATGACGCGACCGGCGGCGAGGTCTATTTCCGCGACTTTGAGGACGGCAAGACCAACCTCCTCGGCCTCTCCAATCAGAAAAAGCGCTACATCCGCAACCACCTGATGGGGATGGTTTACCAAAACCCGCGCGATGGCCTCAACTTCCGCTTCTCGGCAGGCGGCAACATCGCCGAAAAGCTCCTGATGGCCGGCACCTTCCACGTCGGCCAGATCCGCGAGCGCGCCAGCGGCCTCCTCAGCCAGACCGAGGTGCCCGTCCCCCGCATGGACAACTTGCCGGACACTTTCTCTGGCGGGATGCAGCAGCGCGTGCAGATTTCCAAAGCCATCGCCAATAACCCGCCGCTAGTCTTCCTCGACGAGGTCACCACTGGCCTCGACGTCTCCGTGCAGGCCAAGGTGCTCGACCTTATCCGCCACCTCCAGCGCGAACTCGGCATCTCGATGATCGTCGTCTCCCACGACCTCAGCGTCATCCGCATGCTCACCGACCGCACCATGGTGCTCAAAAACGGGCGCATCGTCGAAGCCGGCCTCACCGACCAGATCCTTCAGGATCCCCAACACGAATACACCCAACTCCTCGTCAGCTCACTGCTCTAGCCCGGCTGCGCCGGGCAGTTCAAAGTTCAAAGTTC
>CAYQTM010000328.1:0-2802 GCA_964420355.1 uncultured Opitutales bacterium | reverse complement strand
TCCACCAGCTGCTCGGCGGTGGGCATCTCCTCGGGCGGAATGAGCTCCTTGCAGCCCTTGCCCCGACGGCGACCGAGACGCTGGGCCGAGCCGGCCAGGGCGGGCGCTGCCAGCATCCGCCGCTCGCCGCCCAGGCTGGCATACTTTTGCGTCAGCGCGCGGATGATCCGCCGCACGCCCTCGAAGGGACGGGCAAAGCCTTCTAAATATATCGAGCGAAAGAGGATAACGAATTGCCCAAAATCCATGTCGTGCTCGCGCGCGCTGCCGTAGAACATCAGCGGGCAGAGCAGCATGTCTTCCAGCAGGCGGTCGCTGATGAACTCGCGAATGCGTGGGCGGGCGGGCACCTCCTCGCCCTCGAGGCGCGTGGCGTCGAACTCGCGCACGAGGGCGGTCAGCCGCCGAAACCCGTCGATCTGCGCCGGAAAACGCTCGGCTACCGCCGCCTCCAAAACGGTAAAATCGTTAGTGAACGGCAGCTCGACGCCGGGGAAGCGCACCCGCGAGCCCCGCTGTTCACACAGCCCCAGCGCCTCGCGCTGGATGCGCAACTGGCGCAGCAGCTTGACCAGCGGCGTCCCGCGCACGCCCTCGGGGACGAAGTTGGTCATGGCATGGAGGCCGACATCATACTGTCGCCGAGCCAGCCGATAGAAGCTGTTGAGGCCGCCGGGCACCTCGTGGCGCTCCAGCACCAGTGTGCGCTTGCTGCCCAGCCGCAGCCGAATCCCCGCCGCCAGTCCGGCCATCCCCGCGCCAATCACCACGGCCTCATAATGCGAATGCTCCATCGCCATCCCTCCTCTATAGCCCTACCCATCGCCTCAAGCAAGCAGCCTCCACCTTTGGCGTGGAATCCGAGTGAAATAGGTATAATTGGGGTCGGTTACCTGGGTTAAACCGGTTGATGTCGCAAAAAATCTACAATTGGGCTTGGGATAGCGGTTGGAGTTCCGACTTGCACCAGAGTTCACCTACTGTGACTCATTCTCCACCACTTGCAGACCATGAAAAATATGACTCTAGGTCAAAAAATTATCCTTGGCTTTGGCAGCTTGCTTGCCATAGCCGTCGCCCTTGGCGCGCTGGCGATAGTCAGCATGAAAGGCGTCACCGGCAAAGCCGAACAGCTTGCAACGGCCTATGTGCCGGAAGTAGGCGTCGCCAACGAGATCGAGCGGGGCACCCTCGAAGCCATGAAGGGGATCGCTTCCTATGCCTTGTCTGAGGAGGAGGCTTTCCTGAAAAATGGCCGTGGCTACCTCGATCGTGTCGAGCAAAGCTTGAAAGAGGCCGACGATCTGGCTGCCGCCCAGCCCTCGCTGGATAAGCTGCCGGGGCAGATCAAGGTCGCTCGCGAGGCGCTGGGGAACTACCGCAATGCGGTCGGCCAGACGGAGGCATTGGTGCTGAAACTGGCCAGCAACCGCGAGCAGATGTATAAAAGCGCTGATAATTTTACCAACGCTTGCGACTCTTTTCTTGAGTCACAGGAGAAGGAATTGGAGACCGCCATTCGTGAACGCGAGAAGAAGATCGCGCTGGTCTCCGAACTCTCGCAGATCGGCACGCAGGCGCGCGTATTGAATTTCCGGGCGCAAGCCACCGGGGATATGGCGCTGCTCGATCAGGCGATCGAGGCGCTCGATGGGGTCAAGGAAAAGACTGGCGAGCTGCGTGTGGTAACGCGTGACGCCGAGGATCTTCGCCGCATCGAGGCCACCGAGCGCGCAGCCAAGGGGTATAAAGCCGCGTTGGTTTCCTTTGCCGCCGAATACCATCGCGGCGCGGTCGCCGACACGGCGAAGCTGGACAGCCTGCGGGGTCAGATGGACAGCAACGCCGACGCTTATGTCAGCTCCGCCTCCGATTTTCTGGCAGGCCAGCAGGCCAAGCTGCGCGAGGACGTGCTGATGAGCACGCGCCGCACCGCGTTGGTGAACAACGTCATCGACTTGGGTAACTCCGCACGGATCAACAACTTCAGGAGCCAGGCTACGCGCTCGCCCGAGACCATGCGTCTTGCGATTAGCCGCATCGACTCAGCGCTGAAAACGGCTGAAGAGCTGCGCAAAATCACAACCAATCCCGAGCGCCTGGCCAAAATTGATCTGACGGAGGAAGCCGCCAGGAATTACGGGCAGGCGATGGATCGCTTTCTGACTAACTGGCTTGCGCTGCAAGATCTGCGAAGTGTGCGCGAGCAGTCGGGCGACCGCCTGCTCACCGCCGCACGGGACACCGCTGACGCCGGTATGGCGGCGACCCAGAGCATCGCCGACAATACCAACACCTCGCTCAATGCGGCTTCCAACATCATGATCGTGGGGCTGCTGGTGGCGATTGCAGTGGGCATTGGGCTGGCCATCCTCATCACCCGCAACATCACGGCGGCGCTCAATATTATCATCGAGATTTTGAACAACGGCTCGGAGCAGGTTTCTGCCGCGTCCAATCAAGTGTCGGCGGCCAGCCAGTCTCTGGCCGAGGGATCGAGCGAACAGGCCTCCTCGCTGGAGGAAACCAGCGCCTCGCTGGAAGAGATGTCGAGCATGACGCAGAAGAATTCCGACAACGCCAATCAGGCCAAGGCGCTCGCCAATGGCACTCGCGCCGCCGCCGAAGACGGCAGCAGCAAGATGACCCAGATGTCGGACGCGATGGAGAAGATCAAGACCTCCAGCGACGACATCTCCAAGATCATCAAGACGATCGACGAGATCGCCTTCCAGACCAACCTGCTGGCGCTCAACGCCGCGGTCGAAGCGGCCCGCGCGGGCGAAGCCGGGGCCGGCTTCG
>CAYQTM010000327.1:0-2804 GCA_964420355.1 uncultured Opitutales bacterium | reverse complement strand
GCTTGATCGCCGGATTGACAAAGGTGATGTGTCCCAGCGCATCGGTCGTGAAGAGCACCTCTTGCAGACTCTCCACCAACATGCGGAAACGCCGCTGCTCCTCGTCGCGCCTATCTTCTTCCGCCTTGAGCGCCGCCAGCGTCGCGTTGATCTGGTTCGTCAGCTCGGCAAACTCAGCACCCCTGCGCGGACTCAGCCGCAGGCTCGCATCCTTGCTCTGCGAGATCTTTTGCAGCTCGGCACGCAGCCGCCGCAACGGGCGGGCAAAATAAAAGCGCAAAAAGAAGTAACCCGCCACGCAGATCAGCGAGATGAGCGCCAGCATGAGCACAAACACCTTGCGCGCTGCCGCCATCGCCGTGCTGCGTTCGGCCACCACGTTTTTCCAGGTCAGCCCAATCACTACCGGCTCGCCACTCACGCGAACCGGCAGAAAATACTCGATCACGCTGTTGGGCAACCGCCGATAACCCGCCTCGTGCTGAAACTCGCTCGGGAACTCTGCAATCGGCACAATCTCATATTCGCCCTCCAGATGCCGAGGCACCGTGCCCTCGCGCGCCACCTCCTGAAACTGAAAGGCGCACATCCAGCCCAGCAGCTCGCCATCCTCACCATACACGGGGCTGGTGTGCGTGAGCGCGATCCGCCCATCGAGGCTGACAAAGCGGGCGTGCCGCATCTGCTCGATAAATCCCTTGCCATGCGCCATGTGGATAAAAGCGTCCTCGGCGGGCAGGGTCGCCGCAGTGTCTGGATTGATCAACGTCGCGCGCGGCACGCCATCGCGACCGATCAGCCGAACGATGTCCACAACCAGCCCCTCCGGCTCAGTCATGGGCTGCACCCAGTGGTCGCCCGCCGGGCGCTCCAGCGCCTCGCGCACAAAGTAGGCGTGGCTCAGGGTCTCCCCGACCACCTCGCTGATCGCCAGATCGTGCTGCAAATCCCGGCGCACCTCGGCCAGCTCCAAGTCCGCCCGCCGCGCCTCCTCCTGCTTCAGGTTTGTCAGGAAGATGCCGGCAAACACCAAATAAGCCAGACAGGCCGCAGCTAAGAAAGAAAGCAACAGCGCCAGCAGTGTCTTCAACTGGAGGCTCATCAACGGAACAAGGGCTAGGTCGACCGAACACTGCTAAACTAGACTCAAATATCAATAAGGTCGAGTTTTTCTCTCGCCCCAGCCCAATTTACAAAGGAGCAGCGGCATCCTGCCGCTGTTATCTCAAACCACGCGGCTGGAAGCGCGCGCTAACGACCAATAAACTCCCCAACCAAGTGCCATTCGGCCAAGCTCAGAGCGCCCAGAACTTGATCAGCATCCAGATCGAAAGCCCCATCATCAGCAAATTCTCCGTCAGGGAGAGGAAGCCAAGCGGAACTTTGCTGCCACCGCCGACACAGGCGCAGTTGAGGTCGCGCTTTTCGATGTAGGCCGCCTTGATGATCGAGATCGCGCCAATCGTGCTGATGATGAGCGCAGCCGGTGCCGCCAACCAAATCCAAAGCATCCCGATCATCAGGACACCCGCGCCAGCCTCGACAAAGGCATAAATTCGCGCGTAGGGCACCCAGCGTCGCGCCACCATGTCATATTGCACGAAGCCGGTAGTGAAGCTTTGCAAATCCTGCAACTTCAGAATGCCCAGCACGCACATCACAAAGGGGATGAACAGCTCGACGATGCGCAGCCAGTCAAGCTGCCCAAGGATCGCCCAGCAGGTGGTCAGCGCCATCAGAAAAGTGACCGCATAGACCGCGATGACCGGCTGGTAGCTCTGGCCGGGCTTGGGGTCGGGCGGCTTGCCGAGGCGCTCGCGCAGCTCGTCGTAGCCGCCCACATGCTCCCCGTCGATCCATATCTGCGGGGTCTCGTCGTAGCCATGCTCTTTTTTATAGCGCTCGTTGGCCTCGCCGCTTTCGAGGTGGTGGTCGTCGATCTCGTAACCCTCGCGCTTGAGAAGATCCTTCGACTTGACGCCCCAAGGGCACAAGTGGCTGGGGGTCACCATGCGATAAATCGTTGCCTGCTTCGCCATGTACCCCAGTGCTTCAATTCTCGTGCCAATCTCACCCACCCACTACAGACAGAGCCGCATGAGCTCAGCCAAGCCGTAATTATGCGGTTGGAGGGTGTGGATTGCGCAAAGCCTTCTGTTGCAAAGCCGGGTAGCGGCAGCAGATTTTAGTGCGGCGTAAGCCCACGGATAACGGGCATCACCAAAAAATGAGCCTAAGGCTCAACTGGGGCGAAGTTGCCGCTAAAGAGTTCCTGATAGATGAGGTTGGTGGGCTGGGGGAGGGCGGCGAGGTCGAAGCCGCTGTTTTTGACTCGGGTGGGGCCGTAGCGGTAGCAGGCGACCATCAACGCGGTGTCGGTCTGG
This sequence comes from uncultured Opitutales bacterium, assembly GCA_964420355.1. Taxonomy (GTDB): domain Bacteria; phylum Verrucomicrobiota; class Verrucomicrobiia; order Opitutales; family JABSRG01; genus CAYQTM01. The sequence continues at coordinate 420 of CAYQTM010000327.1, read as the reverse complement.
CCGTTCTTTTCGAGGAATTGCCGGCACCAGCTGAGGTAGGCCATCCCGGCGGTGAGGTTGGCGCGCCAGTCCCAGGCTTTCCGGTATGGGTCGCTGGTGACGGTCTCCCACGCGGGTCGGCTGAGCTGCATCATGCCGCGCGCGACCGGCGTCTCTGCGTGGGCGTCGAGGCTGCTCTCAGCCCAGGCCATGGCGTAAACCAGCTCCGGTTCGAGGCCGAAGCGCGGTGCTTGCTGTTCGATGAAACGCCAGACGCGCGCCTCGGGAATGCGCTTGGGCTCGCGTCCGCCAAGTGCACTGGCCACCCAGACGAGCAGCACGACAAATACCACCAGCCCGAGCAGACCAAAGACCAGCGGGCGATCCTTGGGACGGAGCTTGATGGGAAATCGGGACATCGGCGGCAGTGGGTCAGGCAGG
>CAYQTM010000326.1:0-2807 GCA_964420355.1 uncultured Opitutales bacterium | reverse complement strand
GTGCAGATTTTTTTGAAACCGCTTGATTGTGGCGGGGTTCTCAGGAGTATAGTGGAACTTGGTATCGACCTCGGCGCACAAATGCGTTTAGATGCCCCTTTAATCCGAAGCCGACCTGTTGAAGCTACCCGTCCAGATTTTTAGTCAGGATACCGATGATGTGCGGAATCGCATATTGCTGGTGCCCGGGAACCTGTTTTTCTGTGAAACAGTGGAGCTGCCCGAGGAGGTGGAACCCGCTGGGCTGGAGGAGTTTGCAGAGCTGACTCTGGAGAGCCTTTCGCCCTTTTCGCTGGAGCACCTCTATTGGGGCTGTCTGGCCGACTGGGGCACGCGGCGGGTATGGATTTATGCGGCGCTCTCGGAGCGGCTGCGCGCCTGCGGCTACGAGGATTTGGAAAGCTACCGCCAAGTGCTGCCGGATTTTGTGGCGCTGGGGCGGGTCGAGACCTCGGCTCCGGCACTGGTGCTGGGTTCGCCGCAGGGCTGGACGGCGCTGCGCCCGGAGTCGCCCGACACGCTTGCTTTTGGGAGCATCGAGACGCCGCGCACCTGGCCGGTCAAGCCGCCGCCCGAGCCCAAGCGCGGCGAGCTGGCCATCGCCGAGCCCGAAGAAGCGCCCGAGGACGAGCCCGCACCCGAGCTGACCGAAGAGGATGCCAAGGCGCTCATCCAGCAGGCGCTGCCCGAGATCATGGGCGAGCTTGGGCTGCCGGAGAGCGAGCAGGTGCGCGCGCTGGTGCTCTTCGGGGCGGAGGCCTCTGAGACCGAGCGCGGGGAGCTGCGCATCGCTTACCACGAGGCCAATTACGAGGACATGCTGGAGGCGCGCCTGCCCGCCGAGGTGCTCTGGCAGGCCGATATCCGTGACCGGGGCTTCAAGGCGCAGCAGCACCGCGAGCGCCAGCGCGACCAGTTGCTCTGGAAGGGGCTGATTGGTCTGGGCGTGGCCGCGCTGCTCCTCCTGCTGCTGGAGATCGGGCGCTTTGGGCTGGGTTTCTGGATGGAGGTGCGTCGCGCCACCATCGCTGAGCGCGCCTCTCAGGTGCAGCGGATCGAGGGGCAGGACCGGCTGGTGCACCGGCTGGAGCGCTTCTCGGCCAACCAGTTGCAGCCCTTTTTGATGCTCGCCGTCATCGACTCCGTTCGCCCGGATGACATCTACTTCACCTCGGTCGAGACCGACGAGGTGGGCGCGCTGGCGGTCGAGGGCATCGGCACCTCCTCCAGCTCGGTCAACGCCTACCGCGCCGCACTGGAAAACATCGAGGCCGTCGAGTCGGTGGATCTGCAAATCCGCGCGACTCAGGCCGGGCGCGTCACCTTCGAGCTGATCGCCTACATTCCCGACCCTGCCTCCGCCATGCAGAACAATCCGCAAGTGGCCGCCACCTCCACCGCCGCCACCCCGCCCGACGAGGAGGGCTCGCCATGAGCGCCCTGCGTGAGCGCACCCGCCAGTTTTTCTTCCGCTTGACCAGCCGGGAGAAGTTCATGCTGATCTTTTTCATCGGGGTGCTGCTCAGTCTGGTGGTGGCGCATGTCCTCTCCGGCTATACGCAGCACTACCGCGAATACAGCGTGACCGAGGCCGAGCTGGAGACGCAGGAGCTGTGGATCGACCGCGGGCCGCGCATCCGCGAGCGCCTCGATAGCGTGCTGCGCCGCCTCGACCCCGAGCAGACCTTCTCCGCGCCCGAGCTCAACGCGCGCCTCAATGAGATCGCCGAGAGCATCAATGACAACTGGCGTATGCGCGAGGCGCGCAGCCAGTTTGAGGAAGAATTTCGCATCCATTCCATCCCGATCAGCTTCCGCGACTCGCGCATCGAAGACTTGATCGCCTTCGAGGCGCGGCTGCAGCTGGAGGCGCCTTACATCGGGCTGGAGCAGGTGCGTATTTCGGCCAATCGCGGGCGCGAAAACCTGCTCGATGCCGATTACCTCGTCACCTCTTTTGAACTCGTCGACCGCCCCACCCAATAGCGCCGAACATACCGTTTATCGCATATACACAAAATAGTATGCAAAACCGAACCCCCATTTCGTTCCTTCTGCTCCTGCTCTGCGCCGTTAGCCTGCTGGCCGGCTCGCTCAGCCTTCAGGCACAGAGCAACCCCGCCCGCGCCCAGGCCGAGAGCGGCGAGAACTACGCCGACCTGCTCCGCTTCAGCAACGCCTCACCGCAAGACCTCATCGGCGCGCTCGAAATCATCCGTGGCAAGGCCATTCTCCTCCCGCAAAACCTGCCCGGTGCCCAGATCAACTTCAGCACGGACAACCTCGACGACCCCTTTTTCACCCGGGAGGAGGCCGTCGCCATCATCGAGACGCTGCTCGCCATGCACGGCGTCACCGTGATCGAGATCGACGACAAGACCATGCGCGCCGTCCCCGTGCCAGTCATCAATGCCAACACCCCGGAAATTCTGACCGACCTCACGGTCGAGGTCGACGACACCAACCGCCTCTACGCGGCGCTCTTTCAGTTCGAGCACATCGACCTCGAACAGGTGCAGCAGATCCTCCAGCCGCTCCTCACGCCCGGCGTGCCTCAGCCCGTCGTGCTCGACAAGAGCAACAGCATGCTCATCACTGACGCTCTCACCAATCTTCGGCGGGTCAAACGGGTGCTGGATGAGATCGACCAGCCCAAGCCCTTCGACGAGGAGCTGCTCTTCATCCCCCTGCGCAACGTCAACGCCCGCGAAACCAAGGCGCGGATCGACGCTCTGGTCGAAACCTCGCTGCGGCGCTACATCAGCGGCGAGCTGACCGTTGAGGCCGACGAGCGCACCAACCAGCTC
>CAYQTM010000325.1:0-2808 GCA_964420355.1 uncultured Opitutales bacterium | reverse complement strand
TGAATCAGCGCTTGCCCGAGCGCCAGCGTCGATACCCGACCAGCCCTATCGCCCCGAGTCCCACCAGCGCCGCATAAAAGGAAGGCTCCGGCATATGCGCTCCGGCGACTGTGATGTCGTCGAGGCGGTGGGTCAGTCCTCGAATGCTTTTGAGCGTGTTAATCTTGAGGGACAATACTTGAGCAGTATCCGCAAAGCTGATGATTTTCGCCGAATGCCATCCGGCTCCCGAGCCAGCGATGTGAGTCAAGGCTGGCATCGATTGCCACTCGGTGTCGTTTTCCGTCTTATACTCGACGGAAAAAGCAAAATCAGCTAACAGGTTGTTGTTTGTATAAAATCCAAAGAAGAGGTCAAAGTCGGAGTAGCCCTGCGTGTTGATGCCGTGGATCTCGATCGAAGGCGGATTACGGTCGCTGCCGATCTCCAAGTAGCTATAACCACTGGCCTCGTTGCCGTATGGGTCTTCGTATTGACCGGCCGAACTGCCATTCGTGCCGGGGTTGACGATCCTTATGAGATTACCGGAGTTGTGCTCAAAAATCGCGCCCTGATCCCCTTCATAACCATCGGCTGACCCGCTGATGGTGCCGAAGGTTTCGCGGAAGAGGACGGTTTGGGCGGCGGTGGTGGAAGCGAACGCAAGTAGCGCCACTGAGAGGAGCAGGGAGGGTTTCATGAGAGGCATCTTTTAAACGAGAGTGGACAGGTTGGTTCTTCGCCAGCGTTATTTAGCGTCAGGCAAAGACAGATTGGACAGCCTCGTTTAAAGCATATACCTCAGGTGATGTAAACCCTATACGATGTCAAAAATAGGTAAAACGCCTCCTTTCTAATTGTAACGCTGAATTGCCACCCCGATTTGACGACACTTAGGAATATTCGCACTGTAGTCTTCGTCTTCCTCATATAAAAAAGTTCAGGCAATCGGCCAATAGAGAAAGGCTTGCCCAAGCGGGGCGAAACCGCTTTGCTTGCGGGTTTGGCGATGCGATTTGACCATGTCATGCTCGAGCCGCCCGTCGAGGCGCTCCCTGAGGAAGCCTGGAGTTCGGATGAACTGGAGGCGCGCCTGCGCCCGGTCTATGAGCGGCTCAAGCTGCCGGAAGGGCGGCTGGAGCTGATGACGGGCATCCGTGAGCGCCGCTTTTGGCCGCGCGGCACTTTGCCCTCCGAGATTTCGGCGCAGGCGGGCGCAGCCTTTCTGGAGCAGCAGCCGACCCATCCGCGCGAGTCCATCGACTTGCTGATCCATGGTGCAGTCTGCCGCGACCGGCTGGAGCCCGCGACCGCTTCCTATGTGCACCGGCGTCTGGGGCTGCCTGCGCACACGCAGATCATGGATGTGTCGAACGCTTGTCTCGGGTTCTTGAATGCGCTGGTGCTGGCGGGCGGGCTGATTGAGAGCGGCCAGATCGAGCGTGCCCTGATTGTCGCTGGCGAGAACGGGCGTCCGCTGGTCGAGAACACGATCGAGCGGATGAATAACGATCATTCGCTCACCCGCAAGACTATCAAGCCCTTTTTCGCCAACCTGACCATCGGGGCGGGCGGGGTCGCGGCGGTGCTCTGCCACGAGCGCCATGCCTCGCCGCGCGCGCTGCGCCTGCTGGGCGGCGCGGGCGAGACCGACACCAGCGCCAACGAGCTGTGCCAGGGCGACACCGCTGAGCTGGGCGGGCTGGATATGCAGACCGACTCCGAGGCGCTTCTCGAAGCTGGGATTGGGGTCGCGCGCCGCTGCTGGACGAAGTTTCTTGCTGAGACGGGCTGGCAGACCGCCACCCCGCAGCGCATCGTCACCCATCAGGTTGGTCGCCGCCACCGCGAGGCGCTTTACGGTGCGCTTGGCCTCGATCTCCAGCGCGATTTCTCCTCCTTCGAGCAGCTTGGCAACATCGGCGCGGTGTCCCTGCCGCTCACCCTGGGCCGCGCCGTCGCCGCTCAGGCCATCACTCCCCAAACCCCGACCGCCCTTCTCGGGATTGGCAGCGGCCTCAGCAGCCTGATGCTCGCGCTTGGCTCCGCCTGAATCGGCGGCTTCGCAGGCCAGGCGCGCAATCCTTTCAACTGAAGAAGAGGGCGACGGCGGTGATGTTGTCGGGGCCGCCGCGCGCGTTGCCCTCTGCAATGAGATGATCGACGAGCTCCTGCGGGCTTTCGGCGCGGAGCAGCTCGGCGCGGATTTCGCTGTCGTCAAAAACCTTGGTCACGCCGTCGCTGGCGATCAGAATGCGATCCTCGGGCGAGATGGCGTCTTCAAAAATATCGGGCTCGCCGCCCATCTCCTGCCCGATGCACTTGGTCAGCGTATGGGCGAAATACTCCGGGATGTAGGCCTCTTCGCCGGGGCGCAGGCGGTCTTTGATCTCCTGCTCCATCGTGTGGTCGACAGTCACCTGCTTAAAATTGTCGCCGCGCAGCTTAAAGAGCACGGTGTCGCCGATATGGGCGATGCGCAGCCGCCATTCGCGCACCTCGATCAGAGTCAGGGTAGTGCCAATGCCGACATCGGCGCTGACTTGCCGCCCGCGTTCGATCACCTTGCGGTTGACGCAGGCGAACAGCTCGGGCAGGCGCAGCGGCTCGCCATTGTTGTGCTGCTTGAGCCAGGTCGCGATCTCGTCCACCGCAATCTGGCTGGCCAGCGCGCCCTCGGGCAACCCGCCCAGACCATCCGCCACGGCAAACACCTGCCGCTCGTCATCGAGAAAGTAAGCGTCTTCGTTATTCTCGCGCACCATGCCGCGATCTGTATTGCCGTAACTGCGAAGAGTCATGATTGAGCGTCGCCCCACGATTCCAGCG
>CAYQTM010000324.1:0-2824 GCA_964420355.1 uncultured Opitutales bacterium | reverse complement strand
CCTTGGAGAGAATTCCATGGTCATCACGTCGGGCCGCTCGCAACTCAGCGGCGGTGCCTCGCTGGCCGGGCTGCTGGTACTCTATCTGGTCACTGTGGTGGGCGGATACGTCTGGTTGCTGCCCGCCCTTTATGTTGCGCTCATCTATTTCGCCTGCACCCGTCGAACTTCCGATACCGCGGGCGAGCACCACCTGCCGGGCGTCCTCGCGGTTACAACCCCGGCGCTCCTTTGGCTCCTGCTGAACCAATTGCCGAGCGCCGACTTCTACTGGGCTTACTGCACCGCCTTTGCGATTGCCGCCGCTCACATTCAACTGGCCGCCTCGCACCAAAAAGGCCACCCCGCGCGTCTCATGCCCTACAGCCGACCCAGTCTGGCCGGTGCCCTTTTGGTCGCATTGGTCGCGCTGCTCATCCCTATTGATCCCGCCAACTGGCGCAGCCTCATGCCGCCCATCATCGCTCTCTTCACTATATATACAGCAGTGCTCGCGCTCGACCGCCTTGAATTTCGCTCCCACGGCCAGCGCAACACAGAAGCACGCTGGCTGCGTCAGGGCGCTGTCGGACTCGCCGGATCGCTGCCGGTGGCGCTCGTCACCCTTATTATTTCCTGATGCAACTTCTCAATTACAATATCTCAGAAGGCGAGTCGCCAGACAGCCTGCCCTCAGATGGCAAAGTCACCCCGGTGGGCAGCCAGCAATTCGCATTACAGAAGCCGCACTGGCATCTCGCTGTGCTGGAAGGGGACAAGCTGCGGGCGCGAGCCTCGCTCTGGCTGCACGAGACGCCGGCACTGGATCGGCAAAAGACGGCACTGGTCGGGCATTTCGAGGCGGATTCTGCGGACTCGGCGGCTCGGTTGCTTGATGCGGCGAAGCGGGTGGCTGCCGAGCATGACTGCCGCGCCCTGCTCGGGCCGATGGATGGCAGCACCTGGTTTCGATACTGCTGGGTGACCGAGCGGGGGGACGGAAAACCCTTCCTGATGGAACCCTGGAATCCTGCCGCATATCCCGCCTATTTTGAGGCCGCCGGGGTGCGTCCGATTGCCGCTTATGAATCGAGCCTGATCGAGAACCTGAACCAGCGTGATGCGAGACTGGATCGGGTCAAGCGCAGGATCGACGAACTGGGTATTTCCTTCTCGCGAATTGCCCCTGAAACCTTCGAGCAAGATTTGGCCGATCTTTATCCTCTCTGCCTGAAAGCCTTTCAAAACAATCTTTTTTATACACCGGTTCGCGAGGCCGACTTCAGGGCGCTTTATGAACCCTTCCGCGAACGGATGGTGCCCGAGTTCACCTTGATCGCCCGCCACCGAGGAGAGGCGGTGGGGTTCTGCTTCTGCATGCCCGACCTGAACCGGCAGGCCGCTGGGCATCCCCTCGACACCCTCATCGTGAAAACCCTCGCGGTGCTGCCGGATCGCGCCTACGCCGGGATGGGCAGTTGGATGACCGAGGTCTGCCAGCACAGCGGCCTCGCGGCAGGCATGACCCGGGCGATCCACGCCCTCAAGGCCGAGCACAATCGCTCGCAAGGTCTGGCCAGCAAATATGGCGGAAGTTGTTACCGCCGTTATCACCTTTACGGATGCGCTCTGTAAGCTATGCCCATGACTGCCCTGCTCGATTCCTTCCTCGCCCACGCCGCCGACCGCCCGAACGCGGATGCCATCATCGAATCCCGTCGAGGGCGCGATCAGGCGCTTTCATTCGCAGGCCTCGACGAGCGATCAGAACGAGCCGCCAGTTTTTTGCGCGAGACAGGTGTGCGTCCCGGCATGCGCGTGCTGGTGCTGCACTCGCTTTCCATCGAGCTGTATGTTTCCGTGCTGGCACTGTTCCGCCTTGGTGCGACGGTGGTCTTGATCGATCCCGGTCTGGGCAAACCAGCTTTTGAGCAGGCGGCGCAACAGGCCAATTGCGCTGCGATCATCGCCGACTGGCGACTGGGTTGCCTGCGCTGGTTGCGCCCCTCGCTACGTCGAATATCGTTAGGCGTCGCCGTGGGTGGCACCTCTCCCGGTTGGCGGCGCTGGAGCCGATACCGCAAGCATCCTGCCGACGCGCACATCGAACCGGTTCCCGCAAACCACCCCGCACTGCTCACGTTCACCAGCGGCAGCACGGGGCAGCCCAAGGGCATCGTCCGCTCTCACGGTTTCCTGCTCCAGCAACGCGCGGCGCTCGCCGAAACGCTGGCGCTCCACCCCGGCCAGCGCGACCTGACCACCCTCCCGGTCTTCGTCCTCGCAAACCTCGCCTGTGGCGTCACTACCATTCTGGCCGAAGCCGACCTGCGTCGCCCGGGCTTTATCGATCCTCACCCAGTCCTGCGACAAATCGAACGACTGAAGCCCACCCGTTCGACCGCAGCTCCGGCTTTCTTTCAGCGCCTGTTGGACGCCGCGCACGGGCATCCCCGGGCGCTGGCGGGCTTCAAGCGCATCGACACCGGTGGCGGCCCCGTCACCTTGCCATTCCTGCAAGCCCTCGATCAAGCCTGCTCGGGCGCCGACACTTTCGCGCTCTATGGCTCCACCGAAGCCGAACCCATCGCGCGGCTCGCGGCCAGCCACCTCCCCGAGCCGCCCGCGAGTGTTTCGCTTCCGGGTTTGCCTGCTGGCCAAATCAGCGACCACCTGAGCTGCCGCATCATCGCCGACCAGTGGGGCGACCCCATCCCCGATCAGAACGACTCGACCTTCGCCAAGATGACTCTGCCGCCGGGGCAGATTGGCGAAATCGCGGTCTCGGGCGACCACGTCGTTCAAGGCTACCTCGGCGGACAAGGTGACGCGGAGACCAAATTCC
>CAYQTM010000323.1:0-2838 GCA_964420355.1 uncultured Opitutales bacterium | reverse complement strand
CTTTCTCTCTTGTACGGGAAAATCGATGGCCGTTCGACTTCAACCCGCCCGAGGTCAGCTTCGACTGCGCGGTCAGCAAGGGCACCTACGTGCGCACGCTCGCGCATGACGCCGGGCTCAAGCTCGGCTGCGGCGGCTGCCTGAGCGCCCTGCGGCGCACTAAGATCGACCGCTTTAGCATCGAGCAAGCCAAGCCGCTCGCGGAGCTTGAGGAAATGGGTGCCCACGCCGCTGCCCGTGAGCTGCTCTCAGTCGCCCAAGCCGTGCCCACCCACGTCCTTTGAGGCAGGGGGGGATAAAATTTAAAAATGTGTTTGCGCTGGGGTGAAATTTATACACCGTTTTAAGAATGGTGTCGATTACGGCGGATGGGTGCTATGCGGAAGTCGAGCCGCATCAGGGGTTTCGCCTGCGGGATATTGCCTCGCAGGAGCGCCCTCAAGAGCGGCTGGAGCGCTACGGGGCGGAGGCCTTGAGCGATACCGAGCTGCTCGCCATGCTGCTGCGCAGTGGCAGCGTGCGGCTCGATGTGCTGGGCTTGTCGACGCGGCTGATCCGCGAGGCGGGTTCGCTCAATGGTCTGCTCAAGTGGCGGGCGGAGGACTTTCAAAAGATGCCGGGGATCGGGCGTGTCAAGGCCTTGCAGCTGGTCACGGTGATGGAGGTGGCGCGGCGGGTGCTCTCGCTGGAGGCGCTTGAGCCGGAGCCGGATGTCAGCACCCCGGAGCGGGTTTACCAGCTCTTTCGCAGCATCGTGGCGGGGCTGGAGGTGGAGAAAAGCTGGGTGCTCTGCTGCAATCGGCGGCTGCGGATGCAGCGTCGGGTCGAGATCACCTCTGGTCTGGCAGATTCCACAATCATTCACCCGCGCGAGGTCTTTCGGGAGGCGATCCGGCACGGTGCCTCTTGCGTGATGATCGTCCACAACCACCCGGGCGGCGACCCGCACCCCAGCCGGGCGGACATCCGCGCCACCAAGCAGCTCCGCAAGGCGGCGGATACGCTGGGCATCCATCTGCTCGACCACATCATTATTGGCGACCCCCTCAACGACCCGATGGGGCAGGGGTTTTACAGCTTTTCCGAATACGAGCAGCTCGAAGAAGATTGATGGCGCGTTGCGGTGGGCGTGCCTTATGCGATGCGTTTGAGTAAAAGCAGCTTGGGGCTGTGGTGCCCCTTGCGCTTGCCGAACTGGCGTTGCAGCGTCCAGCCGGCTGGCTCGATTTCCAGCTCGGAGGGCACTTCGAGGGCGAGCAGGCCGTCGGTCAGCCAGTCTTCGCAGCAGTGGAAGAGCCGGGCGAGCAGCTTGGGTGCCTCGGCGTAGGGCGAGTCGCAGAATACCAGATCGAAGGGCTGACTGAAATTCCCGAGGCGCAGCACATCGCGCGGGTGAATGGTGGTGCTCGCTCGGGGTGCGGTCTCGGCGGCGGCGAGCGCCTTTTCCACCGCCGCCAGATTTTCGCGCAGGCAGGCGAGCGCCCGGCGCTCCTGCTCGACGAAGTGCACCTCTCGCGCGCCCCGGCTGAGCGCCTCCAGTCCATAGCTGCCGCTGCCCGCAAAGCAGTCGAGGCAGCGCGCACCGCACACCACTTCGCCGAGCGAAGCAAAGAGCGCCTCCCGCATCTGATCGGTCGCCGGGCGGGTGCCCTCGCCACTCGGCACCTTCAGCCGTATCCCCCGCGCCAGCCCACCTGTGATCCTCAGCGACACTTGGAAAAGTCAGAATTCAGAATTCAAAATTCAGAAGAGCGCGCGACAGCACCCGAGGTTGTGCGCTTGTGCATCCAACGCAGTCGGGACATAAATTTGTGATGTGCTACGAGCGGTTCTGCTGGTGGCGCTTGAGCGAGGCGGCGACGAAGCTGGCGAAGAGCGGATGGGCGGCGTCGGGCTTACTCTGGAACTCGGGGTGGAACTGCACGGCGAGGAACCACGGGTGTTCGGTGATCTCGACGATCTCGATCAGGTCGCGCTCTGGATTGACCCCAGAGAAGGTCAGTCCAGCAGCTTCGAGGCGCTCGCGGTAGCTGTTGTTGAATTCGTAGCGGTGGCGGTGGCGCTCGGAGATAATCATGCTGCCGTCATCTTCATGGCGGGCGGCGGGCACCGAGGGATTGGCCTCGCCGCCGTGCTCGCTGTAAGCCTCATGGGCGCGAGTGCCCGGCAGCAGCTTGCAAGGCCAGGCTCCAAGCCGCATGCTGGCACCCTTGTGCAGAATTTCCTTCTGATCCTCCATAATATGGATGACCGGGTGAGCGGTGTCCTCCGAAAACTCCTCGCTGCTCGCGCCCGCCAGCTGCGCCGCATGGCGCGAAAACTCGATCACGGCAATTTGCAGACCCAGGCACAGCCCGAAGTAGGGCAGTCCCTGCTCACGCGCGTATTTTGCGGCCATAATCATGCCCTCGGTGCCCCGCGACCCAAATCCGCCGGGCAGCACGATGCCGTCGATCGCCTCCAGCGCCTCCAGCCCGTCGCGCTCCAGCGCCTCAGAGTCGATCCGCACGAACTCGATCCCCGTATCATTGGCAATCCCGCCGTGGGTGATCGACTCGTAAACCGACTTATAAGAGTCCTGCAGCTCGATGTATTTGCCCACCACGCCGATCCGCACGCGGTAGGTCGGCTCGCGCAGGCGCTTGACCACCCGCTCCCAGGATTGCAGCGAAGACTGGGGCGCATCGAGGCGCAGGTGGTCGACGATCAGTTGGTCGACGCCCTCGCGCGCCAGCGTGAGGGGCACTTCGTAAATGGTCGTCGTCACGTCCAGCTCCTCGATGACCGTCTTGGTCGGCACGTTGCAGAAGAGGCTCAGCTTCTGGCGCAGCTCGTGGG
>CAYQTM010000322.1:0-2866 GCA_964420355.1 uncultured Opitutales bacterium | reverse complement strand
CAGGCGCGAATGCCAATCGGATTCACATTGCCGCGATAGGATTCCGGCTGCGGATGCACCTCGGGGTCGCCATAGACTTCGGAGGTCGAAGCCTGAAAAACACGGGCGCGGAGGCGCTTGGCCAGCCCCAGCGTATTGATCGCCCCCATGACGGAAGTCTTGATCGTCTTGATCGCGTTATACTGGTAGTGCACGGGCGAAGCCGGGCAAGCCAGATTATAAATTTGATCGACTTCCGCCTTGAACGGATCGACCACATCATGCCGCATAAACTCGAAGCGCGGGTTGTCAAAAAAAGGCATGATATTTTTGCGGCGTCCAGTGAAGAGGTTATCGAGACAAATAACTTCGTGCCCTTCATTGAGAAGGCGTTCGCAGAGGTGACTTCCGAGAAAGCCGGCTCCGCCTGTGATGAGTATGCGCATAGCGAGTAGCGTTAAAAAGTTATAATCGAAGCAGCGAAGCCAATTAAAAGCCCTTACCGATGGAGCGTGTTTCAAAACCGATTTCGCGCAGCGCCTTATATTCAAGCAAGTTACGTCCATCAAAAATGAAGGCGGGCTTATTCATTGTTTCAAAAATCTTGGCATAGTCATAAGTTTTGAACTCATCCCACTCCGTCATAATAAGAATCGCGTGCGCCCCCTTGGCGGCTTCATAGGGATCGCTCTCGACGTGAAAGACGCCGCCCTGCGACTCGTCGCCTTCCTTGCGCCCGAGGTCGCTCTCAATCTGCGCTTGACCCACCTTGGGATCGTAAATGCTGAGGTGCGCCCGCTCTTCCAGCAGGTCGCGGCAGACATAAATGGCCGCCGATTCGCGGGTGTCGTTGGTGTCCTTTTTGAATGCGAAGCCAAAGACAGCCAGCTTTTTGCCCGACACGGAATTAAAGAGGTTGCTAACCACGGTGCGCGTATAACGGCGCTTCTGGTAGTCATTCATCGAGACAACCTGCCGCCAGTAATTGGCCACTTCGGGGAGGCCGAAATACTCGCACAAATATACCAGATTAAGTATATCCTTTTGGAAGCATGAACCGCCAAAGCCGACCGAAGCCTTGAGGAACTTCGGCCCCACTCGCGAGTCGGTGCCGATGCTGCGTGCCACCTCATCGACATCCGCGCCAGTCGCCTCGCAAAGGGCGGAGATGGCGTTGATACTGGAGATACGCTGGGCGAGAAAGGCGTTGGCGGTGAGCTTGGACAGCTCGGACGACCAGAGATTGGTGGTGAGGATGCGCTCGCGCGGCACCCAGTGGGCGTAAACCTCGACCAGTTTCTGAATGGCGGCCTGCCCGCCCTGGTTGGTTTCGCCGCCGATCAGCACGCGGTCGGGATTTTCAAGGTCGGTAATCGCGGTGCCCTCGGCGAGGAACTCCGGATTCGACAGCACCTGAAACTGGCGCCCATCCTGATTGCTGTTGAGGATGCGCTGGACGGACTCAGCGGTGCGGACGGGCACGGTCGACTTCTCGACGATGATCTTGCCCTCTTTGGCGACCTCGGCGATGCGCCGCGCGCAGCTCTCGATAAAGCGCATGTCAGCGGCCTCGCCTGCGCCGTAGCCGTAGGTCTTGGTCGGCGTATTGACGCTCAGGAAAATCATGTCTGCCGCATTGATGCCGCCGTCGACATCGGTCGAAAAAAACAGGTTCTTGCCGCGACAGGCCTTGACCACCTCGTCCAGCCCCGGCTCGAAGACCGGCAGTTCATCCGAATTCCAGGCCGCAATGCGCGCAGCGTTGATGTCGACAATCGTGACCTCGATCTCGGGGCACTTTTTAGCGATCATGGCCATGGTCGGCCCGCCGACGTAGCCAGCTCCAATACAGCAGATTTTCATGAGAAGACAGTAGGGTGAGAAAGACAGCAACCTTTCGTAGGCTGCTGATTTTCATACCTTAGCGGCACAGGCGGTCAATCCTTAAAAGATTTTATCACCGATATTCGGAGATCCGGCCGGGAGGAAGCAGACGCCGAGTGGGTCGCCAGCGTGTTACTTTTGCGGAATGTGGGTTCAGAAAAGGCGTCTGCAGGCGACTTCCGAGGCAGCACTTACGCGCTCTTTCTTTGCCGCACTATGTCCAGAAAACGCCGCATCATACTTTTTGGCGCCTCGCGCTATGGGCAGGAGACCTTTGCCCGAATGCCTGCCGATTGTGAGGTTCCTTTCTTTGTCGATACCAATCGTGAGCGTCTGGGGCGGATGTTCTGTGGGATTCCCGTGCGCCCGGCGGAACTGCTGCGCACGGTGGAGCACGACGAGGTCTGGATTACCAGCGACAATGCCGCTGCCGCCTATCAGCACGCGATCGACCTCGGCTCGCAGCCTGAGCAAGTCCGCTCGCGATTGATGGCCAATGAGAACCGCCAGCGCCTTGCTGCTCTGCCAGATGGCCGGGTCGGCGACACCCTCATTCTTGTAGGCACAGGGGCAAGCCTGAGCATGGGCGACCTCGACCTCTTGCAAGAGAGTGGCCTGCCCTGCATGAGTTTTGACAAAATTTATCTGGGCTTTGAGGAGACTCTTTGGCGACCCGATTACTATTTGGTTGAAGATCGGCTGCTGATGTCGAACAACGCCGGCCACATCAACGCCCTCTCCGGCTTTACGCGCCTCTTCCCCGATACCCTTGCCTGCCATGTGCGCGCCGACAAAGAGATAGCGTTTTTCGGATTTGAGCACGAGATCAGCGATACGACCGCACTGCCCTTCTCGCGCGATCCGCTGCGGCTGGCGCTCGGCGCTTCGGTGCTCTACACGGGTCTGCAGCTGGCGTTTTACATGAGATTCAAGCAGATCGGCATCATCGGAGGCAAGATCGAGGAAAACCTCGACAGTTCCGCCGATGGCGAGGGCATTTGCA
>CAYQTM010000321.1:0-2876 GCA_964420355.1 uncultured Opitutales bacterium | reverse complement strand
GGCGGAGCTCGTGGGGCAGGGGGTTCTGCGCGGCGATCTCGCGCCGTAGCGGCAACTGCACCTCGTCCCGCGCAATCAGCTGCGGGCGGCTGAAGGGCTTGGTGACGTAGTCCGCGCCGCCCGACTCGAAGGCGTTGACCTTGTCATCGGGGCTGTCGAGCTGGCTGATGAAAATGACCGGGATGGGCGCGAGCGGCGGCAGCGACTTGATTTCGCGGCAGAGATCGAAGCCGCTCATCCCCGGCATCCGCACATCGAGCAGGATCAGGTCGACCTCCGACTCGCTGAGGTGCGCCAGCGCCTCCTCCGCGTCCGCCGCAGTCAGCACATCGTGCCGCTGCCCCGTGAGCACGCTTTCGAGAATGCGCCGATTCACCTGACTGTCATCGACAACCAGAATCGTCCCACTGTTCTGAGCTTGTTCTACCTTGGCCATTACCGCGCGCACATCTGCCCATCATAATTCGGCAGCCACGCCCAAATTTGAGACCGCGAAAGCGATAACCATCATTTCGCCGCAATTATGCGTAGCGCGGACAAAAGCCCTCTGATGCGAAGACTTGGCAAATTTCAGCCGCATAGCAGTGTCCGATTTCAGCCGCAGAGCGGTGTCTGATTTCAGCCGCGTAGCGGCGACAGATTTTAGCCGTGGGCGTAAGCCCACGGACGAAGGACATCCCCCAAAATTGAGCCGCGTAGCGGCGACATAAAGTGTGGATTACATCCTGAAACGATAGCATCCTCGGTGCATTATCTGCCGCCGCGATGCGGCTGAATTTCTGGGAACCCGGTTACCGTGGGCTCACGCCCACGGCTAAAATTTATCGCCGCGATGCGGCTTGAAGCAGGTCTCCGTGCGCTGATTGGCAATGGGTTGGAAATATTTAATCCGGCATTCAAATACTTTACAAAAGCTGCCAATTTTCTCAGTAAATAAGCGCCCGTGAGTAATGGATTTGAATGCCACATTAATAAGAACTTATCCGTAAATAACTGGTGAGCGCCGCAGGAATTGGGACGAATTGCAGGCGCAACAGAAAAAAGGCTCGACAAACACCGGCCTTTAAAGCTTACTGCTAGACTTTCACGCTCCCGCGGGAGCGCAGCACCAGTGCTTAGAACAGCGAGTCGCGCATGCCCAAGAAAGTTACTAAAAGGAAGTTCATCAAGCCTTCGTTTGCGTATTTGATTGAAAAAAAGCGCGATGGCGGCGAATTCACCGAGGAGGAAATCCGTTTCATCGTCGACAGCATTCTGGATAAGGAGATGCCCGAGGCGCAGCAGGCTGCCCTCGCCATGGCCATCTTTTTCCGGAGCATGTCGGCGCAGGAGACGGCGACTCTGGCCGACGAGATGATGTTCTCGGGCGAGGTCATCGACCTGACCAAGCTGACCAAGCCCAAGATCGACAAATACTCGACCGGCGGTGTGGGCGACAAGACCACCATGGTGCTCGCGCCTCTGGCGGCGGCCTGCGGGGTCATCATGCCGACCATGAACGGGGTCGACGAGGAGTATGGGATCAGCACGCTGGACAAGCTGTCGGCCATTCCCGGCTTCAATCCCGACCTCGATGTCGAGGCCTTTACCGAGCAGCTCGAAAAGCTGGGCTGTGCCATCGCGCGTCAGGATCCGGGCATCGCGCCGGTCGACGGGCAGCTCTATCAACTGCGGCGCGACACCGGGACAATCCCGAGCCTGCCGCTGATTACCGGCAGTGTGCTGAGCCGCAAGCTGGCGGCGGGTGCCGAGGGTCTGGTGGTCGACGTGAAGTGGGGCAATGGATCTTTTATTCATGATGTTGAGCAGGCCAAGCAACTGGCACGCTCCATCACGCGGGTCGGGCGTTCGATGAACCGCCGCTGCGTGGCGCTCGTCACCGATATGAATCAGCCGCTGGGCGACACCGTCGGCACTGGGCTGGAGGTCAAGGAGGCGATTCAGTTGCTCAAGGGCGAAGGCGACCCCGAGTTGCAGGATCTGGTGCTCAAGCTGGGCATGGAGGTTGTGCGTCTGGCCGGTGTGGCCGGCTCGACCCTTTCGGCCAAGCAGACGGTCGAGCGGCACATCAAGGACGGCAGCGCGCTGGAGCGCTTCCGCGATATGATTGTGGCGCAGGGCGGCAATGCGGCCTACATCGACGACCCCGACAAGTTCCCGACCGCCAAGTATGTGCGCAAGCTCCCCGCCCCCAAGCGCGGCTACGTCCACACCATCAACGCTGGCATGATTGCCCGAGGTGTGCAGACCCTCGCCCAGCGCAAAAACGGCAAATACGACCCGGCAGTCGGCCTCAGCGAGGTCAAAAAAGTGGGCACGCAGGTCAAGCAGGGCGAGCCCCTCATGATGATCCATTACAACGACGAGTCCAAACTCGAAGAAGCGCTCGAACACCTCAAAGGCGCCTACCGCCTCGCCCCCAAGCGCCCCACCCCACCTGAGCTCATCGTCGAACGCGTCGCCTGAAGAGGGCGCTCATACGCGAATCGGGTGTTCTGACTTTCAACGCAAAACCCCTCCGCCGTTAGTGGCGGAGGGGCCTATGCGAACACACCAGTTGTTGTTGGATGGAAGCGGCGTCAGTTGCGCGCCGCCCCCGAAGTTTTGCTCTCTTCCGCGTCGTCGAAGCCTTCCCAATGCTCATCGGAGTGGGTCTTGGGGCTCGAGTTGCCGCGGCTGGTGAAGCCATGCGAAACGCCTTCGCTACGCTTGGCTACGTTGTGCTGCACCCGGCTGTGGTTGCTGGGCGGCGAGCTGCGCATGGCGCTGGCGTTGCGGGCGGCGGATCCGCCGACCATCGTGACCAGTTGCTCGACCGCGCCCTTGAGCTCGGCGGCCTGAGCGTTCAGTTCCTCGGCGGCGCTCGCGGTTTCCTC
>CAYQTM010000320.1:0-2879 GCA_964420355.1 uncultured Opitutales bacterium | reverse complement strand
CCCACGCCCTGGCGCCCGCGCCGGCCCACCCGCACGGGCGGAACCGCGCGCCCCGCAAAAACCTCAGCCGCCTGCCCGGCGTCGCAGCCCAGCGCCGCACGCCCCAGCCGCCGCCGCAGTGAATTGTCCTTCTGGTTGTCTAGTTGACGCAACAAGCCCGCGGCAATCTCGCTTTGGAGATAGCGCAGGGTGGCGGGCGTCTCCTTGTCGCGCGCCACTGCCCGAATCTCGCGCAGCACGGGCAACCCCGCCTCGATCTCGGCCTCATCCAACTGCGCCGAACTTATAAAGAGCCGCGCCGCCGCAAATGCCGCCGACGGCTCCAGTTCGTGCCCCAGATATTCTTCCATCAGCCGCTGCCGCACCCTAAGCTCGCTCGGCTCTCCGTCCAGAACGCGCTGATGGATCAGCGGCTCGGCCAGATTCGCCAGCTTGGTCTGCGCCTGCAGGCGTGCCAACAGGTCGGCATCCGCCGCATCGGTCGAGGCATCGTAACCGCCGACCCCCTCCACCAGCTCGCGCCGAAACAGCACGCCCGAGCGCGCCAGACTCGACGTGAACAGCTCGCGGATACGAATCCGGGCGTCTTCGGTGGGCGGGTGGATGGTATTGAGCCGCTTGCCCTCCGCGTCGATGCGATGCAAACCGCAGCTCAGCACGCCCACCTCGGGAAAGGCCGCCATGTAACGCAACTGGCGCTCCAGACGCTCCGGCTCAGAGAAGTCGGCGGAGTCCTGACGCGCCACCAGCGGTGCCCGGCAGTCTTCCAAACCGCAATTGAGCGAGGCACCCAGCCCCTCCTTGCTTGCGTTTTGCACGATTCGCAGCCGCTCATCGGCCTCCGCCGCCTTCTGCAAAATCGCCAGCGAACCATCGGTGCTGCCGTCCTCGACCGCGATGATTTCGATCTCTGAAAGCACCTGATCTCGCAGCGAGTCAAGGGCTTGCGCAAGATGGCGCTCCCCGTTATCGACGGACAGCAACACGGAGACTTTCGGTGAGACAGCGGGCATTGGACTTAGAGCAGCTTCCATGTCGCAATACTTGCGCCAATTGCTCAGCTCGGCTTGCGGCAGACCATCCGGTAGCCGTAGGGCATGCGCTCCCAG
Organism: uncultured Opitutales bacterium; assembly: GCA_964420355.1. Taxonomy (GTDB): domain Bacteria; phylum Verrucomicrobiota; class Verrucomicrobiia; order Opitutales; family JABSRG01; genus CAYQTM01. The sequence continues at coordinate 1,770 of CAYQTM010000320.1, read as the reverse complement.
TGCCCGCCGAGGAGACGCCCTTTTTTCCAGCGATCCGCTTTTTCGTGCAGCCAGATGAGCGCTTTGGTGAGCTGGCGCTCGCCCGGCAGGCGGCGCAGGAGCGACTTGGCAGCGAGGTCGACCAGCGCCTCGGCGGGGCCGCCCAGCTCTTCCAGCAGCACGACTTCCAGACCGACCTGTCTGGCATAGCGCTCCAGGGCATAGCGCGTGTAGCGATGAAAATCGTGCGGCACCTCGTGCAGCCAATACAGGAAGGGCACGTTGAGCAGCACATGGCCGCCCGGTCGCAGCGCCCCGGCGAGGCTCTCCCAAGCCTGCGCGGGCTCGGGCAGGTGCTCCAGCACGTCGGAGAAGATGATGGTGTCAAAGCTGCCGAGGTCGCTGGGCAAGGGCTGGCTGAGGTCGTGGATGCGGTCGAGGTGCGGGCTGGCGTGAAGCGACTCCGCCCAGTCGACGCAGAGCACCTCGTCGACCCGGTCGCGGTAGATGCCGTAGAGGGGCACCTTTCCGCAGCCGAGGTCGAGCAAACGCCCGCGTGCGTAGCGCGGCAGCAGCTCGCTGTAAGTCTGCGCGATGCGGTCAGCCATCAGGCGCGAGGCAGGGCGCACCTCGTCGGGGTCGCGCGAGGCACGCCAGCCGTCGGCGGTCTGCACGTATTTGGTGGGCTTCCAGTCGGCTGCGCTTCTCATGATGCAGCCTTTCGGAGGCGGCGTTTGGCCTGAACGAGCGGCCAGAGCCAGCCGGCGCGGAGGCGGGTGCTGAGGGCGTGCCGCCGCGCCTCCGCATCGAGCACAGAACGGCGCGCCAGACGCAGGCAGCGTCGTGCCCCAGCGGGGTTTTCGTGGTGGTAGAGGAAGCGTGCGGCGTCGAGTAGAAAGTAGTCGAGGGCGCGCGCGACGACCCCGCTGCGCTCGGGCGGTGCGGTGTAGAGCGGCGAAGGCGGCAGGTCGAGCGCGGGGAAGAGTTCGGCGATTCGCTCGGCGGCTTCGGGGCGGCCATTTTGCTCGGCGAGGCGGAGAAAGATGTTGGCCTTGTCGGTGAAAAAGCGGTCGAGGTGGACGGTGGTCTTCGAGTCCTCGTGGAAGCGGAAGTGCACCAGCGGCGCCTCGATTTCGCGCACTGCCGCCTGCCCGTGGGCGAGCAGAAACTTCACCCACAGGTCGCGATCCATCGTGTAATGCAGCGCCTTGGAGAGCCCGCCCAGCGCGGCAAACACCTCGCGGCGAAAGAAGCAGGCGGGCTGCTCGATGCGGCAGAAGCCTAGTGTGCGCTCGAGGCTCGCGGCCAGATAGGTGCGGGTCGGCGGGCGTTCGCCGTTGGCGTCGAAAGGCAGGGTCAGCCCGCTCACGCACTGCACCGCTGGACTCTCGGCGAAGGCCGTGCCCACCGCGAAGAGCGCGCCCGACGCATAGAGGTCGTCGCTGTTCAGCCAGTTGGCCACCTCGCCGGTGCAGCGCGCCAGCCCCTGATTGATCGCGTCGCTCTGGCCGCCGTCGGGCTCGCTCTGCCAGTAGTCGAGCCACGGGGCATAGCGCTCGAGCACCGCGCGGGAGTCGTCCTCGCTGCCGCCGTCGATCACGATGAATTCTAGGCGCGGGTAGCCCTGCAAGAGCACCGAGCGCAAGGTCTGCTCCAAAAATTTGCCCTGATTGTAGCTCGGGGTGACGATGGAGAGGGTCGGCCAGCCGGCCTCGGGCTGGGGCGGCGCGGCGGCCGGTGCGGCCTCCCACGGCCAGCCCCGGCAGCCATCGGGCGGCGCAGGCAGCTCGG
>CAYQTM010000319.1:0-2881 GCA_964420355.1 uncultured Opitutales bacterium | reverse complement strand
CGGTTGGCCAGATACTTTTTCATACACGCGCGGTGGCCATCGTTCCAGCTCGACCAACCGGTCTCCTTGGGCTCATGCGCGATGTGCCCGCGAAAGCTCCAGGGCTCGGCGATCAGCACGATGCCCGGCTTCACCTGCTTCAGCTCGCGCTCGATATCGACCAGCACGTCCTTGCCCAGCAGCTCGGCCAGATCGAAGCGGAAACCGTCCACGTCGTAGGTCTTCACCAGATGAATCAGGCTGTCGATAATCATTCGCCGCCCCATCGGCGTGTCCGCGCGAAAATCGTTACCACAACCGGACCAATTCATCAAATTGTGATAACTATCGGTCTCGAAATAATACAATTTGTCGATAAAAAGCAGGTGGTTCGGCTCCCCAACGTGATTATAAACCACGTCTAGAATTACACTCACGCCTTCATCGTGAAAAGCCTGCACCAAATCCGCGAACTCCGCCACCTGCTTCGCCGCCTGCGGATCGCTCCCAAAACTGCTCTCGGGCGCAAACCAGTTGACCGGCATGTAACCCCAGTGATACTCCTCGCGGCTCCGATTGTCGAATTCCTGCACCGGCTGCAGCTCCACCGCGTTCACCCCGAGGCTCCGCAGGTAACTCGCGCGATGCCGCACCCAGCGCTCGAGGTGTCGAAAGCCCATCGGCCCGCCGTCCGACTTGTCGATCGGCGCATGCTCGACCAGATCGCGCACGTGCACCTCGACCATCACCAAATCCTGCCAGGCCGGCGGCTGAAACTGGACATCGGGGTGCGGCAGCGATTCCTGCGATAGGATAATCCCCGGCCCGTAATTGCTCACCGCCGCCAGCGCGTAGGGATCCAGTATCCGCTGACCCGGCTCAAACTGGGTCGAGGCATCTACATTTTCGCCCTCGACCTGATAGTAATAAAAACAGCCGTCCAGATTCCGCGCCACCTTGCCTTCCCAGGCTGCCCCATCGTTACGCGACAGCTCCAGCCGCTGCGCATCGCTCTCGTCCGCCTCGCTGAAATACACCGCCGTCACTTTGTTCGCACGCGGCGCAAAGAGCCGAAAAGTGGTCTGCTTGCCCTCGACCGCCACGCCCATCGGCAGCTCGCTGGTCATCGAGTGAAAGCCCTCGGCGGGCGGCAGACGGTGCGACTCCTTCCAGTTGTCCTCCAGCCACAAAATCGTCTCGTCCCCCTTCGGCTGATACGCGCGCGGCGGCGTGAACTCGAACACATGCCGACCCGTCTGGTGCAGCGACAGGCGATAATTCACCACCCCGTTGCGCGAGGTATCGCGGTTGGGCGCACCACGGGACACCTCCAGCCAGTCCCCGCCGCTCGTTACGAACTTGAAGAGCGCCCCGTCATGCTTGCGCAGACGCCGCAGAGGCACCCGCAGCGCCAGCGCCCGCTCGTTCCCGATGCGCGTCGGCTTCAGCTTCCACTCGCTTTTTCCCTGCCCGCTCCAATCGTTGAAATCGCCCGAGACATAGACCTCGCCCTCGCGCAGATCGACCATGTGGTGATGCCCGGCCGTCAGCACAAACACCACCCGACCCCGCGACATAAAGTAGCCCGCCATGTTGCCGAAATCCAGCAAGCGCGCTCGCTCCAGACGCTCGAAAGGCCTCGGCTCCGGCCCGAAAAACAGCGGCGGATCCCGCTCCTGATCCCGCCAGTCCGTGGTCAACACAATCGACCCCAGCACGGGATTGCGCCAATAAGCCTCTTGAATCCGCGGCGTCTCGGGCGGCAACTCTGCCACCAGGCCACTCGTATCGCCCTTCGCTTTCCCTCCTGCCATACGCCCATCATCCCAGATAACCGAGCAATTGCAAGTAAGGGAATTTGCAAAGGAGCATCGGCATCCTGCCGCTGGACGCTGTAAGCGCGCAAAAACGCTCGAACGATTGATCGGCTTATGCTGCTTTTAGCTTTGGCTTGTGATTTGGGCGGAAACTGCTTGGCTGTGGGGATGACCAATGAAGTTTTGCAGACCATACCCCATCGCCCGCCCTTTTTGTTTGTGGACGAGATCGTCGAGGTGAGCGAGGCGGGCGCGACCTGCCTGCGCACCATGCAGCCCGAGGAGGCTTTTTATGAGGGGCACTATCCCGGCAACCCGATTACGCCGGGGGTGCTGCTGTGCGAGGCAGTATTTCAGACGGGCGCGATCTTTCTCGGCAAGCAGATGGAGGCGGCGGGCGAGGACATGGAGGGGCGCACGCCGGTGCTCTCGCGCATCCAGGACGCGCGTTTCAAGCACATGGTCAAGCCCGGCGACCAGCTCAAGATCACGGTCAGCCCCAAGCAGACGATGGGCACCTTTCACTTCCTCAAGGGCGCGATCCGCAACCAGAAGGGCAAGACCATCCTGACGGTCGACTTCGTGCTGACCCTGGTCGACGCGGCGGCGGGAGGCGCGGCATGAGCTGGCTGGGCGTCGAGGGCAAGCGCTACCTCATCTTTGGGGTGGCCAACCGCAAGAGCGTGGCCTGGGCGATCGGGCGCAGCCTTGAGGCCGAGGGCGCGGAGGTCATCTACTCGGTGCGGAGCGCGGCGCGGCGCGAGTCGCTGGCCAAGCTGATGGGCGAGCGCGCAGTGCATGTCTGCGACTTCGAGGACAGGGCGCAGATCGAGGCGCTGGCGGCGACGCTCGGCGCGGGCAGTGACGGCGCGGCGCGCTTCGATGGCCTCGTCCACTCGGTGGCCTTCGCGAATTATTCCAAGGGCTGGGTGCCCTTCCACGAGACCGAGCGCGCCGATTTTCTTCAGGCGACCGCCATTTCCGCCTTTTCGGTGGTCGATGTCGCGCGCGCCTTCAAGCCGCTGCTGGCCGAGGACGCCTCGGTCGTCGCGCTGGGCATCAGCTCGCAGGTGACGGCCGAGAAT
>CAYQTM010000318.1:0-2911 GCA_964420355.1 uncultured Opitutales bacterium | reverse complement strand
GCTCGGCCTCGGTCACCTTCTGGCGAAAGTAGAAGTCGGTTCTGTCGGCCATCCAGGGCTCCTTCGGCGGTTAGCCTCCAGAGGGGCAAAGCCTTGGGGGTGCCGGACGGGGACAGGATGCCGGCAAGGGCCCGACAACGCAGCCACTTCAGCGCCTTCAGTGCAAGCTTGCACGGATCCTCGTAATGAGTACAAATGATTGAGTAGCTTGCGACGTGCCGTGCAGTCCGTCAGGCGAGTAGGAGCGAGATGAGGAGCAAGGAGAGACTAGATGGGAGTCGCAGAGCCCAAGATCTTCCAGGCAGTAACGTCGTTTCTGGAGAGGCAGAAGCTAGAGTGCTCCGAATCCGAGGAGCAGTATTGCACCAAGCTTGCTGTCAAGAGCGGGGCCACTGTCGCCTACGTCAGCAGCTTCAACTCCGGAAAGATGGTCATCGGCGGCAAGGATAGCCCACTGAAGACGCTCCTTAGCCAGATGAAGGAGGCTATTGAGGCTGGTGATTCCGTTCCCGGACAGGTGCTTCCGTTCGAGATCGAGAAATTCCCCGACACTATCAGGGAACGGGTCCCCGAGTGCGACCCAGTGATCGTCCACTTTGTCGAGGAAGCTATTAGGTGCGTTCGCTCAGATGCCCTCCTCGCAGCCGCCTTCATGCTCGGTGCCGCTTCGGAGAAGGCTATCAACCTCCTGATCTACGGCTATGCCGAGTCGATCCAAGACGAAAAGCACAAGGACAAGTTCCTCAGCCGAGTGAACAACAGGATGATCTCGAAGAAATACGACGAGTTCAGCCAGTCCTACAAAGGCTGTCACAACAAGCCCACGGATCCGATTCTCAGCCAGGACATCGAAGTCGTCATAGGTCAGATGTTCCAGTACTGCCGAATCACCCGAAACGAAGTCGGCCACCCGCAGATCGTGCCCGATCTGGACAAAGGAGTCGTACTCGCCAACCTTGGCCACTTTATCACCTATGTCGAGAGAATCTACAAACTGTTGAAGCACTTCCAGGACAATCGCGTTAAAATCTGACGATGAATGAAGATTCGGTCAACCCCACGGCTTGGCCATCCTTCAGTGCAGGTCCGTGGTCTCGCCCAGCTCGCTGATCCCCAGCTCCCAGTGGTCGAAGGTCGGCGGCACCCCGGGCTCGATGAGGTCGACGAAGTGGGTGTGGGCCGGCTTGAGGTAGTCGACGATGGCCCGGATCTGGCTGCGCTCGGTGTTGCTGAGCGGCACGTCCACTTCTACGTCGAAGGCGTAGCGGGCGAACAGGTCCGATGGCCCCAGCTCCCAGTCCACCCCCAACTCGGACTCGCCAAGCACGAGGGTGGTCCCGGTGAAGGCGGTGATCGCGGTGATGTCGATGCCGAGGAAGAAACGGATGGCGTTCTCGATGCCGATGGCCGTCCCCTTCTGGCGATACATCTCCACCAGCACCGAGGCGAGCCGGCGCTTGCCCAGCTCGTCCAGCTCGAAGGGAAACGGGTTTCCCAGGTCGCGCAGGATCAGGTCAAGGAAGCCCTCGGGCGCGCGCTCCAGGTCGAAGATGTCCGGGTAGCGGTCGACCTCGGCGAGCAGCAGATCGATCACTTCCTGCAGGCAGGCGATGAAGCGCCGCAGATCTCCGGTGTCGTCGGTCCGGCGGTTGTGCCTGGGCAGCATCGTCCAGAGGTCGAATCGCCGGGCGGCCGGCCTGGGAGGACGAAAACCGAGGAACGTCGTGGTGTTGTCGGGCGCCAGGACGGGATTGCCGAACAGGTCTTCGACGCCGGTCACCACCACCCGATATGGCACATCTGGGGTCATCTCCGTGTCGAGCAACAAGGTGACGACCGCTCCGTTGGCCGTCGCGTCGGTAGCGGTCACCGAAACCGAAGGGAAACCAAGCGCCTCGATGGCGAAGCCCCCGACGTCGGTTACAACCACCTCTTCATCGAAGCCGACCAGGACCTCGCGTGGAGCCACGGCCTGAGCGCTCACGACTCGGGGAGCGGTCCGGTCTTCCGCCGTGAAGGAGTAAGTACTATCCATCGAGTGGCCGCCCCCTGTGGTCTGGGAGACGACCCTGACGTTCACCACCGCCTCGCTGACGAACGGCGTCAGGGGGTCGAGCACGATGCGCAGGGTGTCGCTGGTCTCGATGACCTCGGCCCTTGGACCGTCGAAACCGACCTGCACCTCGGGGGCCATGCCGCCGTCGAAGGCCAGCACGCCATCGACCCACACCTTGGTGGCGCCGCGTTCGATGCAGTCGGTGCCGGTGTCGAGCACCTCGAGGGCGACGGCCGACTCCAGAAGAACGCCCGTCTCATCTGGACCTGGGTCGCGGTTGACGAGAAGCTGCCGGGACGCCGCCACGACTGCGGCGATGGTGTCGGCATACAGGAGATTGGGGACGGAAACACGCAGTTGACATCGGTTCCAAATCCCGGTCGCTTGGGAACGCCGCGTATTTCAGACCAGGTTGAAAAGGTGATATCGGACGAGCGTGACGACCCACTGCTGCTCTTCCAATTTTTTTGATAATTTCGCGCCGGAGCGAAAGACTGCGCTCTACCGACCGCAGGCGTCTAGCGCAATTTGGGACAGACTTTCAAAATCAAGCGAGTTTTTGAAGTCTGGATCCTATCTCAACCCAAATTCTTTTGCGGCCGGAGGGCGAACCAATCGATGGAGTCGTGCTCGATGGGGTTCTTGCGCCTTGTGTAGATACCTTTGTCGACGAGGTCGTCGAGGTGGTGCTTTACGAAACCGCGGCTGCCGAGGACGACCCCGTCGGGGAAGGACCTCAGGCGTTTTCGATAGGCTCCGCGGGGCTTGAAGCCCCGGGCTTCTTCTTCTTGGACCCACCACTTCGGGATATCGCGCTGACCGAGCTTGGGCCGCTCGGTCCCGCGGTAGTAAAAC
>CAYQTM010000317.1:0-2914 GCA_964420355.1 uncultured Opitutales bacterium | reverse complement strand
GACCTCGACCCCTCGCCGCCCTCGCTTTTGCAAAGTTTGAGAGCGTGCTTGCAAGTCAGCGCCTAGCCTGATATTTTCTAATCATTACTATTTATAGTCTTTAACTCATATTTACTATGATTTCCGAGAGCGAAGCGCCGCAAAAGCTGCACAAGAATGAGGGTTTGAAGGAGAACAGCCGTTTTTTGCGCGGCACGATTCTGGAGGGGCTGGCCGATGAATCGACCGGTGCCATTTCTGCCGAAGACCAGCAGCTGATCAAATTCCACGGCATCTATCAGCAGGACGATCGCGACCTACGCAAAGAGCGCCGCAAGCAGAAGCTTGAGCGCGCCTTTCAGTTCATGATCCGCGTGCGCGTGCCCGGCGGCGTCACTACACCCACGCAGTGGCTGATGATGGATCGCCTGGCCGATGAGCACGCCAACGGCACGCTCAAGCTGACCACGCGCCAGGCCTACCAGCTCCACGGAGTGCTGAAGAAGGATCTCAAGCGGACTATTCAGGGGATCAACGAGTCGCTGATGGACACCATTGCGGCCTGCGGCGACGTGAACCGCAACGTGATGTGCAACCCCAATCCGAACGAAAGCGCCGTGCATCCGCGCGTGCAGGAGGTGGCGCAGGCGATTTCCGACCACCTCACCCCACGCACCAGCGCCTATCACGAGATCTGGCTCGACGGCGAGAAAGTGGCGAGCAGCGAGGAGGAGGTCGAGCCGATCTATGGGAAGACCTACCTGCCGCGCAAGTTCAAGATCGCCATCGCCATCCCGCCCAGCAACGATGTCGATGTCTTCGCGCACTGCCTCGGCTACATCGCGATTGTCGAGGACGGCGAGCTGGTCGGCTTCAATGTCACGGTCGGCGGCGGCATGGGCATGACCCACAAGAACGAGAAAACTTTCCCGCGCCTGGCCGACGTGATGGGCTTTTGCACCGTCGAGCAGGCGGTGGCCGTCGCCGAGGCCGTCGTCAAGGTGCAGCGCGACCATGGCGACCGCAGCGACCGCGCCCACGCCCGCCTCAAATACACGGTCGATGACCACGGGGTCGACTGGTTCCGCGAGCGCGTCGAAGAGCACCTCGATTTCAAGATACAGCCGGCTCGCGACTTCAAGTTCGACAGCAACAACGACCGCTACGGCTGGCACAAGGCCGTCGACGGCACTTGGAATTTGCAGCTCTACATCACCCACGGGCGCATCAAGGATGTCGAGGGCTTTCCGATGAAAACCGGCCTGCGCGAGATCGCCAAGGTGCATCAAGGCGACTTCCGGCTCACTGCCAACCAGAACCTCATCATCGGCAGCATCCCCGAGGAGGAACGCCCGCGCATCGAGGCGCTCCTCAAGGAATACGGGATGGAGCAGACCTACGAAAACATCACCGGACTGCGCCGCAGCAGCCTCGCCTGCGTCGCGCTGCCCACCTGCGGCCTCGCGCTGACCGACTCCGAGCGCTACCTGCCCGAGCTGGTCACCAAGATCGACAAAGTCATTTACGAGGCGGGCTTGCAGGACACCGACATCAACGTCCGCATGACCGGCTGCCCCAACGGCTGCGCTCGCCCCTACCTCGGCGAGATCGGTTTCGTGGGCAAGGCACCCAACAAGTATAATATGTATCTGGGCGCGGCACACGACGGCAGCCGCATCTCCCGCCTTTACCGCGAGAGCATTACCGAGGACGAAATCCTCGAGACCCTCGACCCCATGCTCCGCCGCTACGCCAGCGAGCGCAATTCCGGCGAAGCCTTCGGCGACTGGGTGCACCGTGCGAACATCCTCCCCGAGTGGCAACCCGGCACCAACTACCACGAGCCCACCATCGCCAAAGACGGCTCCGCCAACCTCGAAACCTGCATGGCCGAGTAGTCTCGCCACGGTTTTTTGCGCAGACTCAAAACGCTTCAGGCGGTGTAGAAGTCGCGCTGGGGCTCGAATTCGAGTTGCCGGGCGGCATCGGTGAGCGCGTCAGTCTGCCAGGAGCCGAAGATGATGTAGGGGCGAGTTGGCTGGCAGGTGAGGGTTTCGGGGTGCTTGATGTCGAGGCCGTGGAAGCGGCGGCCTTGCAGCTCGGAATTGCTGTCGACAAAGCCCGCGACGGGGAAGCCGCGCGCGGCCAGCAGCCCGGGCAGGAGCCGCCCCTTGTCGCCCAGCCCCCAGATGACCAGCGGGCGCTCGCGCGCATGGCGATCCAGCTCGCGCAGCAGCGGCTGTAGCGGCATCCCCAGACCCAGCTCGGCCAGGCGCGCAAACCCCAGCCGCAGCTCGGAGGCGCCGGGGTGATGGCGGAGGGGAAAGGCCGGCGGACGCGGCAGACAGGCGGGCAGCGGCTGGAGCAGGGCGAGGTTGTCGGGGGCGCGGGCGTCGCTGCGGCCAGGCAGGGCGAGCGCGGCCTCCTCGTCGGCTGACCAGTCGCCGGTGTCGAGCTTGCGGAGCACTTCGAGGTTTTTGCGGGCTACGGCGGCCAGCGGTGTGGTCAGGGCGGTTTCGAGGCAGATGCGCGCGAGGTGCGTATTGGCGCGGGAAATCCAGCGTCCGCCCCAGGTGCTGAGGTAGCCAAGACCCCGCAGCGCACAGTCGATGAAAGCCTGCCCGCGCACCTCGGCATCGCTGATCGGCCAGCCTTCGGCGGCGTACAGCGCGGCCACGCACTCGGGGCGGTGGTAGCGGTCGCGGAGGCGGCGCAGCTCGCCGGCCTGGTTGGCCACCGAGAGGCTGCCGGGGTGGTCGAGAAAGCTGCCGAGCGCATCGTCCACCCTTTGGATGCGCGTGCGGAGGGCGGCGCGCAGCACGAAATCGTGGTCGCCGACCACGGCGTATGTCTCGTCGAAGCCCCCGAGGTTATCGTGCAGGGTGCGCCGCCACATTGGCTGGCAGCCGCAGGGGTTGAGGTAGAGCGCGAGCGG
>CAYQTM010000316.1:0-2924 GCA_964420355.1 uncultured Opitutales bacterium | reverse complement strand
CCGGAAAACTCGACATCCCATATCCGACTTGACCCACTAAAAATCGCGAAGAACCTCTGGATAGTTGTCCCGTTTTGCGGCGGAACTTGCTGAAAATATCAGCGCAGAAATTTGTGTCCCGCGCGGTGAGCGGGTTCAAAAAAAGAGGCTTTTCGCCTGAATGTGAGTTGCAACGCCTTTGAAAAGCGTTTTCAGAGGTTAGGCAAGGCCGGGCATGGATAGGTTTCAGAGGGGGCAAAGCGGTCGCCGTTGGCGGCGGCGGGGCGCTCTGATGAAGAGGTCGCCGGGCTTTTGTGTCGCTCGGCAAAAGGTGAGCTTTTTGCGGTGGCCGCTTGGGCTTGCGGGGGCTTCGAGCCGGCGGCGGGCGAGGGCGCAGTCGTCGCCTCGGGGGCTTTTTCGCGCGGCAAGATTTCCTCAACTGCACGGTGCAGGTCGGCATCCTCGGGATGCTCCAGACCGCGCTTTTTCGCAAAGTAGTTGGCGCGGGTGATCGCCCTTTCGATGCTCGCCAGATAGTCGTCAAGCGAGAGGGCGCTGGCCACCAGTCGCAGCAATATGCCCGGCGAGGCGGTGGGGCACTTTGCAGCCGCGATCTGCCGCATGTCGGCTCCGCTGACCGTCTGCGGCAGCTTGCAGTGGTATTTGATGCGCCCCTTGAATTGGCGGGAGTTCCAGCCGAGGCGCTCTTCAAACAAGGCGCACTGACGGTCAAATTGCGGTGTCGAAATCATCGCGACCGGAACGTCATAGCCGACCAGCGCTGTTCTGATCCAGTCCAGCCGCTCGGGGGCGCGGGTCGGGCGCTGCGTCTGCGGATAGGCGAAATGGGCTTCGTCAATCACCAGCATGAGGTGCCCTTCTTTGAGCATGTCTTCGACCCGCGCCTGCACGTCGAGCGCCTTGCGCCCTGCTGCGCTGGCCGTGCCTAGGGCGCGTGCCAGAGTGCGGAAAAAGCCTTGCTTATCCCGACCGGGTTCGAGCGCGACATAGACTGCCCGCCCCAGCTCCCTCGCGCAAAAGGCCTTCGCTGCGACGGTCTTGCCCATACGCTCCAGCCCTTCGATCAGGACAAAGCTGCGGGTTTCGAGTGCGAAATCGAGCGTCTCAAAGACCTCGCGCTTTATCGCGGTGTCGACAACTTCGCGCTGACCTTCCTCGGCGAGGATTTGCCGGTAAGCAGTCAAGATCGCCGTCAGGTCACGAAGGAACCAGGCCGCGCGGCTGGCGCGCTGAAAATCCGTCGTTGGATCGAGGCAGAGCTGGCGCAGTATTTCGGCCAGGCGCTCGGGCGTGGCGGCCTCCTCGCAGCACGCCTGAAAATCTCGGAGACAATAGGTCTCGGGCTGGACGGCGGCGCGGCTTCGCAAATCGCCGAAAGCATAAGTCAGCTCCTCATCTTCCATCGAGGTCAGCAGTATGTCTTCTGCGGCCATTTCGCCTTGCAGCAAGAAGGGCGAATCAACCCTCTCCCGCAGCGCCTTGACTATTTCGACCGGCAGCGGCTCCAGCGGGTCGGCCTCGATTTCGTGCATGGCGGCGGTGCCCAATTCGTCGCTGAACCGCCGAAGTATATCCTCGGAAATTCCGAGCAAGCCACCGCGTCGATGCGAGAGCTGCTGAAGGCTGTAGAGGATCGCCCGCTGCTCGGGGTCGCTTATCAGTGCAGCCCGCCGCGCCACAAGGTTGCCGGGCAGCCCCTGCCGGTAGACCTCGGCGCTGGCAAAGGCCTCGTCGTGCCAGGCCTCGTCCGATTTCCTGCGAGTGCTACTCATCGCTGACTCCTTTCGCTGTGGTCGGGATCATGTCGCCGAAGCCGCTTTGCCGCAAAAGGTCGGCCTCCATGCGGTTGATGGATTCGCCACGCGCCAGCTTGGCGTGCGCATTTTCCAAACTCAATCCGGTGAGCTTCCCTTCGACGCTTCGATGATTCGAGGCGGCGCGGATGCCGGTTTCCTTTTCGAGCCGGTTGACTTGCCTTGTGGCGGCCGCCTTTTGTGCGCGGCCTGACCGGATTTCCTCGCGCGACTTGCCGATCTGCTCGCCGACGGCGGTCGTCTTGTTGTCGGCGAGCATCTGACGGAACATCCGCCCGCGCGTGGCAAATTCATTGCTCACAACCTTGTAAAGCTCACGCGCCGGAGCATTGTGCGCCTCGGCTTGAGACCGCGCCGCGCTCAGCTCTTCTTGGGTTGCATCCATTGCCGCCGGGCGGATTTCGCGCGGCACTTCGACGGGGTTCTTGTTGGCGAGGTCGGTGATCGTGACGGAGTCCGGGATCGCCTCGTCGGTCGCATACCATACCTTGACCTTCTGGCCGCGCAGCTCGCCCGTTTCTCGGTTGCGGAAGTGCCAAAGGTGTTTGGTTTCACCGGGGCGGCCAAACTTGAGGGCGATGCCGTTGCGCCCGACCTGCATCACTTTTCGATGGTTGGCCAGAAGGTAGCGCGATTCAGGGCTGAGTCGGATCAGCGGATCCTCAAAATCAAAAAACTCTTCATAAGCAGCCTTAGGACTGAGAGAACCGAGCTTGCCGTAGGACTGCGGCGTCTCGTTATAGTCTGCGATAATGGCGTTGATCTGATCGGCATACTGATCGCGGCTGAGGGTCAGCCCAGGCAACTCCTCGGGGTGCCGCCGAGCGTAAGTCAAAGCCTTCTGGATGCGCTCATGCCGCTCGCTCTGCTCGTTGCGCCCGACGTAACCCGGCAGGTGCTGGCACTTGTTCTGAATAATGCCAATGATCCGCTCAACCTGCTTGGCGCGGGGATTGGTAGCATGGGCGAAACGCACCCCAAACTCGCGCAAGCCCTGCTCGGTCTCCTCGACCGGGATCAGATTGGATTTCTCGCCGGTCAGTATCTTGGCGTCTCGCCAGATTCCCTTCTCAAAATAGAAGCCTTTGCGCGGCAGACCCCATTCGTCAT
>CAYQTM010000315.1:0-2933 GCA_964420355.1 uncultured Opitutales bacterium | reverse complement strand
GCCCGTGTGTGGCCATCAGCCGCAGGGCCCGCAAGCTGGCCCCCCCCGGGCTGATCGACGGTTGCCGGTGTGTGCCGCGCAGCCGCGTCTATGTGGCTCGGCTCGACGCCGATTTCTGCGTGTTTTCCGGGCACAAGTTCTTCGGGCCGACCGGCACCGGCGTGCTCTACGGGCGGCGCGAGCTGCTCGAAGCGATGCCTCCCTACCAGGGCGGCGGCGACATGATCCGCACCGTGCGCTTCGACAAGACCACCTTTGCCGACCCGCCCGAGCGCTTCGAGGCGGGCACGCCCAACATCGCCGGTGCGGTTGGCCTGGGCGCGGCGATCGACTATCTCGAGCAGATCGACCTCGCCGCCGCCGCGCGCCACGAGCAAGATCTGCTGCAATACGCCACCGAGCGCGTTGCCAGCCTGCCCGGCCTGCGCATCCTCGGCACCGCCGCTGACAAGGCACCTGTCCTCTCGCTCGTTCACGAGCAGGTGCACCCGCACGACCTCGCCACCTTCCTCAGCAGCGAGAATATCTGCGTGCGCGCCGGCCACCACTGCTGCATGCCGCTGATGGAGCGCTACGGCCTGCCCGGCACCACCCGCGCCTCCTTCGCATTCTATAATACCCGCGAGGAGGTCGACCGCTTTGTCTCGGTGCTCGAACGCAGCCTCCAGTTCCTTGCCTGAGGCATAATGTTGTTGTCGGAGCGATGAATTTTACAATGCCGCGCAGCACAAATGCGGGCAGTCAATCATTGCCATTCAGCGTCCGTCGTCCTTTGCAAGCCGCAGCGCGGCGATAAATTGTCGCCGTGGGGTAAGCCCACGGTAACTGGGTTTGCTGGAAATACAGCCGCCGAGCGGCGGCAGAAAAGAGACAACTGCTGGGCATTACAACAGCGAGTGTGCCGCCGCGATGCGGCTCGATATCGGCGGGGTAAAGGTTTCCGTGGGCTTACGCCCACGGCTAAAATCTCACGCCGCTACGCGGCTGTATTTCGAAAAATCTTGAGCGACCGACTCACGACGCCAAAAGTGCAGCTTTGCTGACATCGAGGTCTTTTCGCTAGAAGGCTTTGCGCATCCATCCCTAAAGCCATGATTACGCCTGAGCTTCGGCGGCGGATTTTGTAAATTCGGTTGCGCTGGCGGCATGAGAGTTGCAGGTTAGTTGTATGGAAAACAAGCGCTGCTTACCCGCGATCGAGATCAATCCGAAGGAGCGCCCGCGCTTCTGCATCATCTGGATGCACGGGCTGGGTGCCGATGGGCACGATTTTGAGCCGGTGGCTCAGCAGTTGCAGCCGCGTCTGGCGCAGCCGACGCGCTTTGTGCTGCCGCACGCGCCGCAGATGCCGGTGACCATCAACGGGGGCATGTCGATGCCCGCCTGGTTTGACATCATTCAGATGGAGTCGCCGAAAAAGGTGGACTTCAGCACGGTCGAGTCCTCGGCAGAAGAAGTGCAGCGGCTGATCGACCGCGAGGTGGCGCATGGGCTGTTGCCGGATCAGATTTTTCTGGCGGGCTTTTCGCAGGGCGGCTCGATGGCGCTGCATGTCGCGCTGCGGCAGGAGCGGGCACTGGGCGGGGTCATCGCGCTGTCGACTCTCTGGCTGGAGCACCGCAAGGCCGACGAGGCGCCGGCCAATCACCCCGATGTGCCCATCTTTATGGCGCACGGCACCGAGGATACGGTGATCGAGCCGGAAGAAGGGCGCGCCTCGGCGGAAGCGCTGCGCCAGCGCGGCTTTACGGTGGATTTTCACGAGTATCCCATGCCGCACGCGGTCTGCCCGGAGGAGTTGCAGGCGCTGCTCACCTGGATCAATGTGCGCCAGCGCGAGCGCCGCTAAGCCGAGGTCAGCCGGTCATGCTCAGCTCCCCTGCCTTGTCGCCACGCAGCCTGCCGCCCACGATGGTCGCCGGGCAGCCGCCGACCGCCCTCGCGCCGATGCAGGACGTGACGACCCTGCCCTTCATGCGCATCATCGGGCGCTACGGGGCACCGGATTACCTCTTCACTGAATACTTTCGGGTGCACGCGCACTCGCGCCTGGAGCCGCACATCGTCGATTCCATCCTGCGGCACGACACCGGGCGACCGATCTTTGCGCAGATCATCGGCGAGGACATCCCCTCGATCGAGCGCAGCATCGACGCGCTGCGCGAGCTGCCCATCGCCGGGATCGACCTCAATCTCGGCTGCCCCGCGCCCAAGGTGTATAAAAAGAACGTCGGCGGCGGGCTGCTGCGCGATCCGGCGCGGATTGCGGCGATTCTCGCGGCGATGCGGGCGCGCATTCCGGGGCGCTTCACGGTGAAGATGCGGCTGGGCTTTGACAACACCGACGCCTACCCGCGCATCCTCGACGCCATCGCCGCCAACGGGGTCGACCTGCTGACCATCCACGGGCGCACCGTGGCGGGGAGCTACCGCAGCGAGGTTGACTATGCGAAGATCGGTGAGGCGGTGCGGCGGCTCGACTGTCCGGTGCTCGCCAACGGCGCGATTTCGTCGAGTGGCGTGGCGCTGCGCGTGCTGGCGGAGACGGGCGCGGCGGGCGTGATGATCGGGCGCGCCGCCATCCGCAACCCTTGGATTTTCCGCCAAATCCGCGAGCGCCTGGCCGGCGAGACCGTCATTCAGCCGACCCTCAGCGACGTGCGGGGCTGCGTCGACTTCCTTCTCATGATGCACGACCGCCCCAATCTGCCCGGGCGCAACCGCCTCGGCCTGATGAAGAAGTTCCTCAGCTTCGTCAGCCTCGGCGTCGACCCCAACGGCAATTTTCAATACAAGATGCGCCGTTGCCGCAGCCTGCGCGACCTCCTCGACTGCTGCGACGACTTCATGCTCGACGGCGACCGCGCCACCGCACCCTTCCCGGAAGACGCCCACGACGGCCTGATCGCCCGCCCCAACTGCGAGGCGTGAAC
>CAYQTM010000314.1:0-2940 GCA_964420355.1 uncultured Opitutales bacterium | reverse complement strand
GGTGCGGCCTCCCACGGCCAGCCCCGGCAGCCATCGGGCGGCGCAGGCAGCTCGGAGAGCGGCGGTTTTTCGCGGGCAGGGATCATGACTGCGCCACCTGTTGCAACATTCGTTCCAGCGCAGCGAGGCGGCGCGGCAAGTTGAAATCGGCCTCCACTTTGGCATAGGCCGCTCGCGAGACGCGCTCGAGCTCGGTCTTGTCGGCGGCGCAGATGCGCTCGAGGTTCTCCTGCAGCCCGGCTACGTCTTTCTCCTCGCTCAGCCAGCCGGAGACCCCGTGCTCGACCAGCTCGGGGATGCCGGTGTGGCGGGTGCTCAGCACGGGCAGTCCCATCGCCATGCCCTCCATGATCCCCACCGGGATGCCCTCCACGTCGCCATTCTCGGCGGTCAGGCTCGGCGCGACCAGCCCGTGCGCCGCCTCCAGCGATGCTTGCACCGCGTCCGGCTGCTGCCAGCCCAGCAGGCGCACCGTGTCGGCCAGCCCATGCCGCGCAATCGCCGCCTCGATCGCCGCACGCTCCGGCCCCTCGCCGATGATGTGGTAGTCGACCGAGCGCGCCAGCCGACCCGCCGCCTTCGCGCGCCCCAGGGCTTCGACCGCCAGCGCCAGCCCCTTTTTTTCGACCAGACGCGCCACACTGACCAGCCGCAGCGGTTCACCCGGCTCGGGAAAATCGGGCACCCGAGCCGCGCCGACCTTCACGCCCATGTGGTGCACTTCGATCCGCTCCGGCGGCACGCCCATCGACTGCAGGCGCTCCGCCCAATAGCCGCTCACCGGCAGATGCCGCGCCCCTTCCTCGAACAAAACCTTGTAATACCCCTCAGGCTTGATCGCCAGATACCAGGACAGATCCATCGCGTGATAGACGGTCGCCACCGGTGCCTGCAAGACCCCCAGCGCGCGCAGCTCGGCGGCCATCAAGCCGTTCGGCCCAAAGTGCGCATAGCAGACATCCGGCTCGAACCTCTCCTCCCGCCAGCGCCCCGCGCAGCTGCACAACACCGCCCCATCCACCCGCCACTTGCCAAAGCGCCGCCGCGAATGCGCCCGCCACCAAGCCCGCCACGCCTGCGCCGACCCCGCCGCTCGCGCCGCGTCGCCCAGCTCGCGCTCCAGTCGCGGACGCCGCCCGGTCGCCAGATCCGGCCACTCGAACTGCGCCACACCGGCCACCGGCTCCGGCGGCTCCTCGCCCGCCCACGGTCGCGAAAACACGGCCACCTCATGCCCGCGATCCCGCAGACCCTCGACCTCCCGCCGCACAAAAGTCTGCGAGGGCAGCGGAAAGGCATCGGTGAAAACGGCTATGCGCATGGCTCATTCAAAGGGCATGAATCGGGTCGAGGCAACCCCTTAGGGCTTAGTCACTTTCGGCCATGGCGGAGTCGGCCTGCTTTTCGCATTTGTCGTCGCTGCGCTTGGCCTTGCGCTTGTCGTAAATGATTTTGGCGACCAGCCCGAGCAGGCTGATGATGGAGATCCAGATGAGGCCGGTTTTCATGCTGCTGGCATCCTCGCCAAAGACGGCGATCAGCAGCGCCAGCGGCAGAATCCCGGCCAGCGTCGCGAGGATGAAGCGCAGGTAGCCCATCTTGAGCAGCCCGCCGACAAAGCTTATCGCGTCGTTGGAAAAGAGCGGCGAGAGGCGGCTGATGATGACCGCCCAGGTGCCGTAGCGACAGGCCTCGATCCGCACGCGGCGCTCGGTCTTCTCGCCCAGCAGCTTGCTGACCGTGTGGGTGCCCACCGCCGAGCCGATGAAGTAGCCCACGGTCGAAGCCAACAGCACCGCGCCCACCGAAATCAGCGTGCCCCAGAGCTGCCCGTAGGCCAGCACGGCGATCACCATCAGAATCCATGACGGAATGACGATTAGGAACATCTGGGCGGTCATCAGCACGATAATGAGCGCTGGGCCGATCCAGCCAAAGTCTTCGACCCAGGCTTCGATGCGCTCGGGGTCGTCACTGGTCAGGACAGTGAACATCTCGTCGACAAACCCCTTGTAGTCGGGGAACAGCCAGTAGCTGCCGACCAGCACGACGATCACGGCGGCGCTGACGATCAAGATCCAGCGACTCTGTCGGGTTTTCTCGGGCACTTCAAAGTTGGGTTCGGAAGGGCTGCATCACTTTCTCGGCCAGCCGCGTGCGCCAGGAGCGCCGCCGCCACTTGGCGTCGGTGATGGGCTCGCACTCGCGCAGATCGTCCTCGAAGTGCTGCGAGAGCGTGTCGACCGTCTGGCTGTCGAGCACGTTGAGGATCACTTCGTCGTCCTTGCGGAGCGAGCGCTGGTTCATGTTGCACGATCCGATGCTGCTGAACTTGTCGTCGATCAGCACGAGCTTGGTGTGCAGCATGGTGCGCTGGTAGCGGTAGATCTGCACGTCGGCGTCGAGCAGACAGCGAAAATCGTCCTCGCCCGCAAGCTGGTCGAAGCGCTTGTCGAGGTATTGCCCCGGCACCATGATCTCGATCTGCACCCCGGCGGCGGCGCGGTCGAGCAGGATGCTGCGGAAGACGTGGTCGAGCACAAAGTAGGGCGTGCAGATGCGGATGCGTTTTTGCGCCTCAGCCAGCAGGGTGCGCATGAGGATGCAGGCGTCGCTGTGGTTGTCGGAGGAGGTCGAGGCGATCACTTGCAGCGGCAGATCGCCCTGCTGCCCGAGCGGCTGGGGCTCGAAGGGCGTGTGGGTCGAGCAGTCGGCCTCCGTCCAGTTGCCCCAGAAGGCACCGGCCAGCAGGGCGACTGCGGGGCCGCGCACCTTGAAGTGATTGTCGCGCCACTCGTCGGGGTTGCGCGCGTCGCCTGTCCACTCGTCGGCGATGCCCACGCCGCCGGTGAAGCCCACCTTGCCGTCGCAGATCAGCACCTTGCGGTGACTGCGGTTGTCGGTGTTCCCAAAGCGGTGATTGATCGGGCGAAACCAGCG
>CAYQTM010000313.1:0-2940 GCA_964420355.1 uncultured Opitutales bacterium | reverse complement strand
TCAGGGTAGTAGAAAGTGCCGTGGCCGAACGTGGCCTTGAGGTAGCTGAGCGGGGCGGCTTTGACGCCGCTGGCGCTGGGCGCGACGATCTCGGGGAAGAGATCCTGCACCCAGGGGATGAGCTTGAGGTTGCGCTTGGCACAAAAGCGTTGGGCGAGCACGGGAAGCATCGGCGGGTCGGTCTTGACCACGACGAGGCTCTGGGGGGTGGCGGTGCGCGGGGGGGTGCGGTTGGCGGCGCGGCAGAAGCTGAGGCCGGCGAGCAGACGGGTGGCGAGGCGATTGCGCCCGAAGGTGCTGCTCTTGGGGCGGTGGATTTGGATGCCCTTCCACTCCTCCTCGGGGACGAGCTGACGCTCGGGCTCGGTGTAACTGCCGCGCGAGGCGATGACGTCGACCCGCCAGCCCTGCTCGACTAAGTGCGCCGCGAGGTCGCTCAGGAGCTGGGAGGTGGCCGATTCATCGGGCCAGAAAAACATGTTAACAAAGATGACGTGCATGTGAGAAAACGATTTGAGAAAGCCGGGTAGGGCAGGCACAGTAATGCCATGCGGGTGCAGTGGTGGCGATGGGTAAAGCGGCAGGGTCTGGGATTTCTTAACATTGGCTTGTTGGCCGGGGCGCTGGCGGCGGCGGAGCGGATGAGCGAGGCCGAGCGTCTGGAGTATGTGCTGGGGCTGCCCGAGAGCACGGCGGCCGGGGCGCTGCCGCCGATGGTGCTGTGGCATGGGGTAGGTCTTGAGGCGCTGGAGCCGGAGGTGCATGCGGCGCTGCGGACGCGGGGATTTGTCCAGCATCTGCGGTTTGAGCGAGAGGCGCTGGAGGCGGCGCAGGCGGTGCAGGCGGCGGGGCTGCCGGTTATCTTCATGCAGGGGATGCGCGAGGAGTGGCTGCGCGATCTGGTCGGCGAGGAACTGCCGGAGGTGGCGCTGCCGGGGGATCGTTATGCGATGGCGCTCGATGCGCGGACGTGGCGGTGGGTGGCCGAGGCGGTGCGGGCGCGGCTGGCGTTCTTCGCCGAGGCGGGCGTCGAGGTCGACGGGCTGTGGCTGGACTACGAAGGGCTACCGTTCCTGGCCAAACGCGAGGATGTGCTGGCGCGCCCGGAGCTGGTCGCGCGGCTGCCCGAGGGCGTGCTGGTGGACGAGGCAATCTGGCGGACGTATCGGCGACAGTGGACGCTGAACCTGCTGTCGAGCTATGTGGCGGCGCCCGCGCGCGAAGTGTTTCCGCGCATCTCCGTGCTCAACTGGGTGGCCAACCTGAGCTACCCCGAGCGCCCGATGATCGACTGGTGGGGGCGGCGCGTGCCGGCCAGCGGGCCGCTGCTTTTCACGGCGACGAACCCCTACGCCTATGGCAATGACGCCTGGCTGTGGCAGCTCGACCATCAGGCTCAACTGCCAAGGCAGTTGAGTCTGACGGACGCGTGGGGGGAGGGGGAAGGCAGGCCGGGGCTCCCGGCGGCAGTTGCGCAGCGGGTGGCCGACGAGCTTTACACCGACCTCCTGCTGCGGCAGGTCTCGGCGGACTGGGAGCAGCGGCGGAGCGCGCCCTACCTCGAGAGCGTCCCGTGGGTGGGGCGCGTGGTGAAGGATGTCGAGGCGATGGGGCTGCTCCCCGAGGGCGCGGAGGATTACGCGCGGATGTCGCGTCCGGCCTATCGCGAGGCGCTGCGCCACCTCTGGCTGCGCGGCATCACGACCATGCAGATTTTCAACCCCTACGGTGCCGAGCTGGATCGAGCGGAGATCGCCGACGCGGCGGCCACCTGGCGAGATGCGGGCGAGTGGCGCGAGCGCTTTGCAGAGCCACCGCAACCCATGCACACCGACACGCGCGCCATCCTCCGCGACAAAGTCCTCTGGTCGGGCTGGCAAGGCGAGGAGGGCGCACTGGTGCGGGTGATCGGCTTCCTCGGCGCACCCAAGACCCTCGAAATCCCCTACGCCGACACCACCCACACGCTTCCCATCCGCCAAGTCGGGCGAACCTACTGGATCGACCCCGATGGCACGATTACACCATTTTGAGCCTTACTTATACTGTCTGAGGGATGAATTTCGAAATGCAGTTGCGGTAGAATAAGGGCTACCCAAATCCCTTCAATTGTGGGTGTTCCAAGCGCAGATCTCTAACCGATCGCCATTGAGCGTACGGACACCTTGCGCAAGCCGCGTAGCGGCGGAAGATTTTAGCCGTGGCGCGTAAGCCCACGGATAAACGGGCATCTTCCAATAGAGCCGCGTAGCGGCGACAGAGAGAGCGACAGAGGGGGCGTTGAGTCGGGTGCGATAGCGTCCTCGGTGCGCAATCTGCCGCCGCTCTGCGGCTCTATTTCAGGAACTTCGAGTTCCGTGGGCTTACGCACCACGGCTAAAATCTGACGCCGCGATGCGGCTTTAAAAAGGCCTCCCTGCGCTTATTGACAATGGGTCAGAAATAAGCGTTTAACCGTGAGGGTGCAGTGATTCAGTCACTCCATATATTAATGTGGCATTCAAAGACTCTACTCATGGCCGCTTGATTACTGGGAAACGTGGCAACTTTCGTAGAGTATTTGGATGCCGGATGAATAATTACTTCGACTACGATGGCTTTGCGCAATTCATCCCCTCCAACCGGATTAATTCTTCTGCAATGGCATTGCGAAATGAACGCCCTCCAACCGGATAATTGCTAAGAATCGCGCAGCCAGTCGTCGAGTTGGGCGGCGGTGCGGATGAGGGTGGCCTCGCGGTATTCGGGGGCGAGGAGTTGACGGTAGGCGGGTTCGGCGAAGCGTTTGCCGTGGAGGAGGATGCGGGCGGTCTGGCCAGGAGCGCGGACGACCCGCCCGAGCGCCTGGTTGATCTTGCGCATCCCCGGCACCTGATACACGGCGCGGAAGGGGTCGGGGTCGGCGCAGTCGCGTTCGCGGGCGCGCTGGATGGGGTTGAC
>CAYQTM010000312.1:0-2963 GCA_964420355.1 uncultured Opitutales bacterium | reverse complement strand
CCCAGCACCATCCCAAAGACCTGCCCCTGCTCTTCCAGCACCCAGACGACCAGCCCGCGCGCGGTCGACTCGTCCATCCAGTCGGGCAGCAGCGAGCGCTGGCGCGCGTCGGCCACGTTATCGAGCAGGATGTCCTTTCGGTGCAGCAGCGCGATCCCCAGCACATCTCGCTGGTCTTCGCGGATGCGCGCCCGACCCCAGACCTGCTCGAACAAGCCGCCCCAGCCAATCCGCGCGGTCAACGCCCCGGTGCCCTCGGCATCGGGGGTAAAGATCAGGCAGTCATCGAAGCTGAAGTGCGCCTGCAGGCGGTCGAGCATCCGCTGAAAGAGCGGGCGCATGTTGCCTTGCACCGGCGGTCGCGTCTCGGTCGCCTGACGGCGGATGCGCTCGGCTTCGGCCTCTGCTGCCGCCTCGGCTTGAGCCCGCGCAAAGGGCGGATTCGTCCCCTCGACCCGGTGGCGCAGATTGCGTCCCAGCCGCGTCTGATCGGCGTCAAATCGGTGCTGCTTGGCAAAGGCGCGCAGCTCTTCCTGCACCTGGGTGATCGCCTTGCGCACATCGTGCCGCGACATCGAAAACGGCGGACGTGAATCGCCCAGAATCTCGCCCACCGCCTCGCGAAAAGCCACCGCATCGACCGAATTGCGATTGATCAGCTCGCAGAGCCGCACCGCCAGATCCGAAACCCGCAGCAGCGCCGAGGGCGGCATCTTCACCGCCTGCTGAATCGCGTCGTCCGACACTTCGGCCAGCGCCCCGAGTATCCCCGAGGGCAGCTCGCTGCTCAGCAGCAGATGGTAGCCCAGCTCGTGCGGGGTCAGCCCAAATATCTGTCGGCAGGCCTCGTCGCTCGGCATCTCATCGCACAGCTTCTGCACCTCGCGATAATCCTCCAGCAAAAAAGCCGCCATCAGCATCTTGCCAAAGGCTCGCAGCATCGCACAGACAAAGGCCTGCTCGGTATCGCGCTTGTGCTCCATCTCGCGCAGTGCCCGTCCAAGCAACCCGCTGACCAGCGTCATCGCCGCCGCCTCGCGCAGCTCCTCAGGGTTCCGCAGCTCACTCGCCTGCCGGAACAGCAGCAGCGCCAGCGACAGCCGACTCACCTGATTGAACCCCATCAAGTGAATCGCCTGAGTGATCGTCTTCACCTCAACTGCATAGGGGTTGAACGTCAGCGTATTGGCCGCGCTCAGCACCTTTTCCCCAATCTGCGGCTCCCCCTCGATCATCTTCGACAGCTCCTCCACCGACAGCGAGAGCGACTTGGTCGAAATCTCCCGCACCAGCGAAATCAGACGCGCAATCGCCGAGGCATCACTCCGCTTCAAGGCAGCGCGCACACGTTCGAGGGTCTGTTCGGGCAGTTGGAGCATTGGGGGGAGTTCAAAGGTCAAAGTTCAAAGGTCAAAGTTTGATGAGGTCAAAGGTCAGAGTTGTGTTTTTACCCGTCTGTGCAGTGTTCTGAAGCATGCAGATCAAAGGCAGGACAGGATAGAGGTTTTCATGCTTTGACCTTTGAACTTTGAACTACTCAGACTCCAGCACCGTCAGTCCCTGGAACTGCATCTCCAGCATACGGCGGGCGATCTTGGGGCTGTAGTAGGGGCGTCCGTGGGAGAGGGCTTCGACGGCGTCTTTGATGATGTTGACGCCGCCTGCCTTGTCGACGAAGCCATCGGTTTTGTATTCGAGCGCCATCCGCAGGGTGTGGGCATTGACCACGCCGGAGAAGAGCAGCACGCGCACTTCGGGCGCTTCCAGCTTGAGCTGCTTGAGGATGCTCAGGCCATTGCGCCCCGGCAGCTCGATGTCAAGCAGGCACAAGTCTGGGCGCAGGCGCAGCACCTCGGCCATCGCGACATCGCCATTGGCGGCCTCGCCGATGATTTCGAGATCCGGCAGCGCCGAGAGGATGAAAGCCTCGCAAAGCTCGCGCATCACGGGCTCGTCTTCGATTAAAAAAACACGTATCGGCATGAGGAGAGGAAACAACCCTTTTCTAAGTCGGCGCTTGTGCGCGCGCCTTGACATGGAAGGGTGCTTTCCTGTCCTCTCTGGGGCGCATTACTGCTCCCACTCGGGGGCGAACTCGGGATCGATCTGGCGGCGGTTCTTGGGCAGCAGATTGATCGCCGTCGTCTCTTCCGATCCCAGCTCGAAGTCGAAGATGTCATAATTTTCCTGCACATGATCGGGGTTGCCGGAGCGCGGGATGGCGACCACCTGCTGCTGATTGATCAGCCAGCGCAGCGCCACCTGCGCCGGGCTTTTGCCGTGGTGCTTGCCGATGGCCTCCAGCACGTCGCTGCCGATCACGTCGCCGTGCGCGATGGGCGAATAAGCGGTCAGCAGCACGTCCTCGGCCTCGCAAATTTCGCTGTTGAGCGACTGATCGAGGAAGGGGTGATACTCCACTTGATTGCAAAATACCGGGGCGTGCCGCAATGCCTGCTTCAGCCAGCTCGGCGGGAAGTTGCTCACGCCCAGCTCGCGGATTTTGCCCTCTTCGCGCAGTTGCACGAAGGCGTCGAGCGTCTTGCCGAGATCGAAATCGGGGTTGGGCCAGTGGATAAGCAGCAGGTCGAGGTAATCAGTGCGAAGGTCGCGCAGGCTGGCCTCGCAGGACTTGCGGATGCCCTCGGCGTCGAGGTCTTCGCGCCAGACTTTCGAGGTGATAAAAAGCTCCTCACGCTCGATGGGCGTATCGCTCAGCACCTCGCCGACCGCCTGCTCATTGCCATACATGCGCGCCTCGTCGATGTGCCGCACCCCGAGATCGAGCGCGAGCGGCAAGACGCGCTTGATCTCGTCCTCGCTCAGCTCCCAAGTGCCAAAACCCAGCACGGGGACGTTACGATTGCGGATATTTTTGTAAGGAATGTCGATTTGTGTCGGATGCATACCCCTGACGCCGCATCGACCGTGCCACTTCGCGGGAATCTCACGCCCGCTCCGCT
>CAYQTM010000311.1:0-2968 GCA_964420355.1 uncultured Opitutales bacterium | reverse complement strand
GGGCGCGTGCACCAGACCGCCCTGCACCTGTCCGCCGTGCATCAGCCCGATCGACACGCAATAGAGCGGCAGCCCGTGCGCGTAGTTCACCGTGCCGTCGAGCGGGTCGAGCACCCAGAGAAAGCCCTGCTCCCCAGAGAGCGCCGCCGCATCCGCGCCCTCGTCCTCCTCCGACAAAATTTTATCACCGGGAAAGCGCTCGCGCAGGAAGCTCAGCAGCAGGCGCTGGGCGGCGAAGTCGGCCTGCGTCACCAGATCGACCTCGTTGCTCTTGCTGTCGACCCCGAGGTCGCCCGACTGCATCCCGCTGAGCGTCTTGGCCAGCTCGGGCAGCAAGCCCTCGGCCGCATCCATCCGCTCCTGCACCAGCTTCAATGTCGCGTCGTCCATCGCTCTATGCAGACTGACTCGCGCCCCGAGGTCAAGCGCGGATGCGGTAGGGCGTGTCGCTGGTGAGCTGTTTCTGGATGGCAGTGAAGGCGTTGCCGGCCTCCTTGTCGGTTAGGGTGCGCTCGGGCGAGCGGAAGCGGAGGCAGAAGGCGAGGCTCTTTTCGCCCGGCTCCAGCCCCTTGCCCTGATAGACGTCGAAGAGGTCGACGCTTTCGAGGGCAAAGTCGCAGGTCTTGACCACCTGCTCGGCGGTCTTGCGCAGCTTGTCACCCACATCGGCGGCGGGTTCGGTCTCGGGGACGACCAGCGCGAGGTCGCGGGTGGCCGCCGGGTAGAGGCTGAGCGGCTGGTAGCGCGGGGTCTTGGCGGCGCGCTTGAGGCGCTCGGGCAGGATGAGGAGGTTGCCCGCGAGCACCGTGCCGCTGAGATCCCAGTCTTTGAGCACCGAAAAGCTGAGCAGGCCGCACTTGGCCTCGAAGGCGCGGCGGAACTCGCCGAGCTTGGCCGCGTGGCCGGGCTGCCAGGGTGCCTCGTCGTCGAGCGGGCGGAAGTCGCCATCGCGCGCCTCGAAGCCGGCCTTGCTGGCGATCTCCTGAATGAGCGCCTTGGTGGTGAAGAAGTCGGGCTGGGCGGCCTCGCGCCAGGCGCGGGCGTCCTCCTCGATCCCGATAACAAACGCTACCGAGACTAGCTCCCAGAGCTGCGCGTCGGCCTCGCGAAAGACGCGCCCGACCTCGAAGAAGCGGTTCGCGCCGGTCTGGCGGCTGCGGTTGAGCTTGAGCACGTCGAGCAGCCCCGGCACCAGCGAGGGGCGCAGGTGCGAGGCGTCGCTGGCCAGCGGGTTCATCACCCCGAGGTTGCCGCCCTGCGTGTGCCCGAACCAGCTTCGCAGCTCACTCTCGGAGCGCAAAGTATAGACCATCGCCTCCTGAACACCGCGCGCGGCGAGTTGGTTGCTGGCTGAGCGGCAGAAGCGCGCCACCGGGTCGTCCTCGCGCGCCAGCCCGGCACCGCTGACCGGCACGGCGGGGATTTTGTCGGTGCCATAAATCCGCAAAAACTCCTCGACCAGGTCGACCGGGCGCTCGAGGTCGCGCCGAAAGCTCGGGATGGCGACATTCCAGAGCGTCCGCCCCTCGGCATCGCGATCCAGCTCGCGCACCTCCAGTTCGAGGCGCTCCAGAGTCTGGCGCACCACGGCGTCCTCCGGCCCGAAGCCGCAGAGCCGTCGCACCTCGTCGGGGCACAGGACGATCTCGGCTCGAATCTCCGGCGGCTCGCCCACCTGAATCGGCCCGCCGCTGATCTGCCCGCCCGCGACCTCCAGAATCAAATCCATCGCCCGGCAGGCCGCCCACTCGGTGCCCGCCGGGTCGACCCCGCGCTCGAAGCGGTAGGAGCTGTCGGTCGAGAGCGCCAGGCGGCGGCTGGTCTGGCGGATAAAGCGCGAGCGGAAGAAGGCGGCTTCGAGCACAATGTCGGTGGTCGAATTGTCCACTTCGGCGTCGACGCTACCCATCACCCCGGCGATCACCAGCGGGCGCTCGGCGTCGGCGATCACGGTCATCTGGGTGCTCAGCTCGCGCGCTTTGTCGTCCAGCGTGATGAGCTTTTCGCCCTTGCGCGCCTGCCGCACCCGCAGTTCGCCACCCTGTATTTTAGCGGCGTCAAAGGCGTGCAGCGGCTGGCCGGTCTCCAGCAAAACAAAGTTGGTCACGTCGACCACGTTATTGATTGGGCGCAGCCCCACGCTCTCCAGCGCCCGCTTCAGCCAGTCGGGACTCGGCCCGATCTTCACCCCGCGCATCGAAAACGCATAATACAGCGGGCACTCCTCCTCCGATTCCACCCGCACGCGCTCGATCAGCGGCTCGCCCACCTCGCGGAAGGGGTCATTCGCCGAAGTCTTGACCTCCGGAAACCGCAGCTCGCGGTCGAAATAAGCCGCCAGCTCGCGCGCCATCCCAAGGTGGCTTAGGCAGTCGGGGCGATTGGGCGTCACCTCGATGTCAAAAATCGTGTCCTGCCCCTCGAACAGCTCACTGAGCGGCGTGCCGGGCGCGGGGTCACCGCCGAGGATCAGCAGCCCCTCGTGATCCTTGCCCAGCCCCAGCTCGCGCGCCGAGCACATCATGCCCGCCGACTCCACCCCGCGCAGCTTCGACTCCTTGATCTTGAAGTCGCCCGGCAGCACCGCCCCCGGCAGCGCCACCGGCACCTTGTCGCCCACCTTGTAATTGCTGGCACCGCAGACGATCTGCCTCGGCTGGCTCTCGCCCGCATCGACCGAGCACACGCCCAGACGGTCGGCATTGGGGTGCGGCTCGCGGCTGAGCACCTGCCCCACCACCAGATTCTCAATCGGCGGCAGGCCAAAGTGCTCGATGCCCTCGACCTCGAAGCCGATCAAGGTCAGCGCCTCTTCCAGCTCGGAATCGCTCTTGCCATCCAGCGCCACATAGCGCTCCAGCCACTGTCGGGAAAGTTGCATCACTCTTTCTAGAAAGGGAAAAGTAAAAAGTAAAGTAACTACTCAGGAGGGGTGTTGACAAGATTTACCGGAGCGACAGGGATTTGG
>CAYQTM010000310.1:0-2969 GCA_964420355.1 uncultured Opitutales bacterium | reverse complement strand
AAATGAGGTCAAGAACTATCTGCTCAGCATTGCTGATTGCTGGAATGACTGTTTGCACTCGTGAACCCCCATTGTTCGTCCAATGCATCACTTCCTTAAAGAGACCGACTTTACGGCTGCTCAGGCGGCGGAAATTTTGAACCTCGCCCGCCGCCTCAAACAAGAGCGCGGCAACCCGACCCCGAAAGTCCTCGAAGGTCAGTCCTGGGGGCTGCTCTTCTTCAAAACCAGCACGCGCACCCAACTTTCTTTCAACGTGGCGCTGCATGAGCTGGGGGCGCACCCGGTTTTTATCGATGCGCGCACCACGCAGATGGGTCGCGGGGAGTCGATTGCCGATACCGCGCGCATCATGTCGCGCTACCTTCACGGGCTGGTCATCCGCTGCTATGGACACGAGATGCTCGAAGAGTTTGTCGAATATGGCAGCGTGCCGATTGTCAATGCGCTGACCGATTTCCTTCACCCTTGCCAGATTTACACGGATGCCTTTTCCGCAGCCGAACGCTGGGCGGGTGAGTCCGGCGACTGCTTTGAAGCCCTGCGCGGCAAGACCATCGCCTACGTCGGCGACTGCGCCAGCAACATGGCCAACTCCTGGATTCTCGGTGCCAGCCTCTTCGGCATGAATCTCCGTCTGGCCGGCCCCAAGGGCTACCACCCCGAGTCCGAGATCGACGCCCTGCTCGAAAAAGAGGGGCGCAGCAAGGATTATGTGGTCACGACCGATCCCCGCGAGGCGGTCGAGGGTGCCGACCTCATTTACACCGATGTGTGGGTCAGCATGGGCGACGAGGAGGAAAAAGAGGCGCGCATGAAGGCGCTCAGCCCTTATCAGGTGAACAAGCAGCTACTCGACTTGGCATCGCCCGAAGCGCTTTTCCAGCACTGCCTGCCCGCCCACCCCGGCGAGGAGGTCACTCAGGAGGTGCTCGACGACCCCCGCTCCATCATCTGGGATCAGGCCGAGAACCGCCTCCACACCCAAAAGGCTATCCTCGCTGCCCTTGTGGGCAAGTAGGGCAAGTCACAAGTCGCAAGTCGCAAGTCGCAAGGCAGAAATTGCTTGGCTGGCTCTCTGCTTCAGGCTTGCTTGCGAGCTTTGCGACCCGAGGGGCGCTTTTGGACGTAGTAGTCGTCGTATTTGTAGTAGTGGTAGCGCGGTTCGGAGGTGTTAACCTGATTCAGAATGATGCCCGCGATTGGTGCCTGGCGGTCGGCGAGGCGCTTGAGGGCAGGCTTGATCTGGCGCGCCTGAGTCTGCCCGGCACGGATGGTGAAGAGCAGGGCGTCCAGGTGGAGCGCAAAGGATGGCGTATCATCCGCTGCGAGGATGGGCGCGGAGTCGACAATGATGTGGTCGTAGCGCTTGCGTGCCTCGGCGAGGAATTCCTGAAACTTATCCGAGAGTAGCAGCTCGGCGGGTGCCTCCGGGTATTCGCCGGTGCCAATCATGTCGAGGTGTGCGATGTCGGTGGCGCGCAGGGCTTCGTCGAAGGTCGCTTCGCCTTCGAGTATCTCCGAGAGCCCGGGCGA
Organism: uncultured Opitutales bacterium; assembly: GCA_964420355.1. Taxonomy (GTDB): domain Bacteria; phylum Verrucomicrobiota; class Verrucomicrobiia; order Opitutales; family JABSRG01; genus CAYQTM01. Next base: position 1,433 of record CAYQTM010000310.1, on the reverse strand, counting down.
CTGGTCGAAGCCAAAGCGATTGGCCAGCCGTCCGCGCCGCAGGTCGGCGTCGATCAGCAGGGTCTTGGTCTTTGAGAAGGCGAGCGCCACCGCCAGATTGGCAGAGATGGTCGACTTGCCTTCCGAGGGTGCCGAGCTGGTGATACCGATCATCTGCGGGCGCTTGCCGTCCATCTCCATGAATAGGACAGAGGAGCGCAGGTTCCGCATGGACTCGGCGAACATGTGCCGCGGATCCTGATGCTGGAGCAGCTCGTTCTTGTCCTTGGCAAAGCTCTTCTCGTAAGGGATCATGCCGACCACGGTCTGGTCGAACTGGTCTTCGACGTCTTCGAGCGTGAAGATGCGGTTGTCGAGCAGGCCAAAGAGGAAGATCAGGCCGCCGCCCATCGCCAGACCGAGGATGGCACCCATCGTGCCCTGCTTTTGCAGGTTAGTCTGAGCCAGCTCGGGGGCGGTGGGTTCCTCAAAGATAGAGATACTCTCCATTTCGAGGTTTTCGCCACGTTCGACGTTGTCGAGGCGAGCGGTCAAGTCCTTGCGGGTGTCGCGAGAGCGGTCGAGGCGGGTCTGAATGCCTTCAAACTCTGCCAGCAGCTTGCTGTAATTCAGCGCTACCTTTTCCCATTCAGAGGTCTCTTCTTCAAGGTTTTTGATGCGGGTGGCCAGCGCACTGCGGCGGTCGGCGATGCGCTCCAGCATTTGCTCGCGCCTCACCTGCAAGCGGTTTTCGAGGCGCTCGACCTCGCGCTTCAGCCCGATGATCTTGGGGTGCTTGGGCTTCATGAAGACCTCGAATTCACCTAGCTCGGTGCGGGCGGTGCGCAGATCTTTCTTGGTGCGGATAAAATTCAAGTCCTCCTCGAAGAGCGTCTTGAGCGGCCCTTCGACCTCGGCCATGGACTCTTCGAACTGCTGATCGAGGTTGACCGTTTCAAGGTAGCGCAGCTCGCTCCGCATGTCCGCGAGTTGGTCTTCCTGCCTCATCAGGCGATTCCCGGCGCTGGCGTATTGCTCACGCACAAAGACCACGTTGTGCTCCTGCTGAAAGTTCAAGACCTGCTGTTCCAGCTCCTCGATGTCCTTCTCGGTGCGGGTGATCTCCTCGGTCAGTTTTTCAAAAGCGTCCTGAGTCGCGTTGGTGCGAATCTGTCCACGCAGGCTCAGATATTCGGCGATAACCGCCTTCAAGAATTCCCGCGTATACTTCCGCGATTCGCTGGAGGCTTCCAGCTTGATGATACGGGCGCGGTGCTCCTGCCAAGCCCCTAAATCAACCCAAATCTCTTCGAGATCATCGCTCAGCTCGGGATGCAGGGCGCGCACGCGATCCACCGCAGCCCAGCGGTTGCGGTCGCGCCTGACTAGCCGCGTCTGCCTGCCAAAAAAGTCGGCCTGCTCTTCGCGGTAGGTTCCGCCATCGGTCAGGTTGA
>CAYQTM010000309.1:0-2974 GCA_964420355.1 uncultured Opitutales bacterium | reverse complement strand
GACGTCGTCCTCCGCGCGCTCGGGCGAGGGCATGAAGCGGCGGGTGTCGATAATGCGGCAGGTCTTGTCGGCGCGCTCGAGTTGCTGCCCGCACTTGATGAACTCGTAGCCCAGCTTGTGCGGAAACGTGGTCTCGGTGATCCCCTGAAAGAGCAGCGAATACTCCTTGATCGTCTCGAAAAACTCGAATTGCAGCTCGGCACAGACCCGCTCCCAGTTGGTTTTCTTCAGAAAAAGGTAGAGCCGGTTGATCGTTTCCCACATCTCGGAAGTAATCTGGTCGCGGATCATCCGGGCGTTCTCGCGCGCGCCGGCGATGCAGTTGAAAACCGAGCTGGGGTTGTATTGGCTGAAGGTGAGAAACTCGATAATCGACTGGCTGGTGCGCTCCAGTTCAAGCTTCTCGAACAGCGCGAGATCGCCCAGCGAGGCCAGCACCGGTGCCCACTGCTCGTAACCGGTGTCCTCACTGGCCAGCGACGACTCCAGCGAGGTCTGCGCGGTCACGTCGACCATGCGCACGGTGTTTTCGGCGCGCTCAATGTAGCGGCTCATCCAGAAAAGGCTGTCGGCAACGCGGCAAAGCATGTTTCAAAAAAAGTTGAGGGTTGAGTTGTGCGCGGTTCAGGCGTCGGAGCTGAGCACCCAGGTGTCCTTGCTGCCGCCGCCCTGTGAGGAGTTGACCACCAGCGAGCCCTTGCGCAGCGCGACCCGCGTGAGGCCGCCGGGCACGATCTCCGTCTTTTCGCCGCAGATGATGTAGGGGCGCAGGTCGATGTGGCGGCCATCGAACTCGCCATCGCAGTAGGTCGGGTGGCGCGAGAGCGAAATGGGGGTCTGGGCGATAAAGTCGCGGGGCTTGGCGATGATCTGCTGCCGAAAGTCCTCGATTTCCTGCTTACTGGCCGCCGGGCCGATCAGCATCCCGTAGCCGCCCGCCTCGTTGGCCGCCTTGACCACCAGATTTTCGAGGTTTTCGAGCGTGTAGCGCAGGTCGGCCTCGCGGTAGGGCAGCCAGGTCTCGACGTTGGGCAGAATCGCATCCTCAGACAGATAATAGCGAATCATGTCCGGCACAAAGCAATACATCACCTTGTCGTCCGCCACCCCGGTGCCCAGCGCGTTGGCCAGCCCGATGTTGCCCTTGCGGTAGGCGCGCACCAGCCCCGGCACCCCGAGCAGCGAGTCCTTGCGGAAGACCTCGGGGTCGATAAAATCGTCATCGATCCGCCGATACAGCACATCGACCCGCTGCAGCCCGGTGGTCGTGCGCATGTAAACGCGGTCGTCCCCCTGCACCACGAGGTCGCGTCCTTCGACAATCTCGACCCCCATCTGCCGCGCCAGAAAACAGTGCTCGAAGTAGGCGCTGTTATACACGCCGGGCGTCAATACCGCCACCACCGGATTGTCGATCCCCTTGGGCGCGATATGCTTGAGCGCCGCCAGCAGCATCTGCGGATACTCCAGCACCGTCCGCACCTTGGCATCGCTGAAAAAGCGCGGGAAGGCGCGCTTCATCGCCTGCCGATTCTCCAGCATATACGAAACGCCCGAGGGGCAGCGCCCGTTGTCCTCCAGCACAAGGTAGTTGCCCTGGTCATCGCGAATCAGGTCGGTGCCGCAGATGTGGATAAAAATGTCTTCGGGCACGGGCGTGCCGATCAGCTCCGGGCGGTAGTGCTTGGCCGATTCCAGAATCTCGCGCGGCACCACGCCATCCTTCACAATCTTCTGGTCGCTGTAAACGTCCTTGAGAAAGAGGTTGAGCGCGTCAATCCGCTGCTCTAGACCTCGCGAGAGCAGATCCCACTCGCTGGCCGGGATGATGCGCGGAATCAGGTCGAAGGGAAAAATCCGCTCGGTGCTCTGCTCATCGAAATAAACCGTAAAAGTGATCCCCTGTTGGAGAAAAGCGAGATCGACCGCCTCGCGCTTCTGTTGAAAAGCCTCGGGACTGAGCTGCTCAAAACGCTGCAAAAACGTCCGATAATGCGGGCGCGGCCGCCCATCCGCCTCGAACATCTCATCAAAAAACTGACCAACAGGATACTCAATCTGCATAAAAAGGGAGGGGCTGGCTTAGGTAGGGATGGCTCGGTTCACGCGCCAGAGCGGGCACATCGGCAGGAATCCTGGCAAAAGCGCTGCCGGAGAACTTACCGTAACTCCCGAAGGATGCAACGCTTGCGTGATCGTTTCTACCTCGATTAGTATGAGTGGTTTCTACGGCCAGATGCGGAATTTCTTAACGATCCGTTCTTCTACCGTCACTGCTACTCTGTTGCGGCATCTGCAAAAATTCGCGCATTTTGCGTTGGTGCGGCGGGCACGCACGCGACTTGCTTTGTGGCGGGCATGATGTCCAGATTGCTACCTGTTGTTGCTTTGTTTTTTTGGGGTGCCGAGCTGAGGGCTCAAGCTTTCAGCATCGATCCGCTGGAGGGCGCGCCCTACTCGTCCTCGGCCACCGTGCCCGCTGGTTCGGTCAAGTTCTTCACGGGCACCTACACCGGCAAGGGGCCGGATCGCGAGGCTCAGGCGCGCGCGGCGCTCAACCAGATGCGCGACGACCTGATCAGTCAGGGTCTCTCGCTGCGCGATGTGCTGAACGTGCGCTGCTATATGAAGGTGGCGAGCGCCGACCCCGAGGAAAACGCGCAGGCGATGCGCGACTGGAATGCCGCCTTTACGCCCGCCTTTGCCGACAATGCCCTGCCGCCCACCCGCACGACCTTTGGGGTGAGCCACCTCGCCGACTCCGAGGCGCTGATCGCGATCGAGGCGGTGGTGGCCGCCGATGCCGCCAGCCTGCGTAATTTTCCCGACAGCCCGGCCAACCCGCGCACCGGCCAGCCCACCGGCCTGAACGGCACGCTCAGCCCGGTCCCGCCCTTCCCCCCGATGGCGTTGACCTCGGGCCTTCCGGCCCACCCCGTGCCGCCCCGCGGCCGCGCCCTCGGCACCCTGGCCC
>CAYQTM010000308.1:0-2980 GCA_964420355.1 uncultured Opitutales bacterium | reverse complement strand
GTCGATCTAACTTGTGTGGGGTGCAATAATTTCGAGGCGATGAAGACGGGGGTGCGAACCGTAAACGACTGACCTGTAGAGGGGATCAACTGTGGCGAGATTACGACGATGGTCGCGCACCCCGGGGGCTGTACCGGGGTGGTCGACTGGATGTAAAAGGGCGGGGAGGAGGCTGGCGTAGGCGCGGTGGCTGGCGTCGATGCGCGGGGCTTCGTGCTGGCCGGTGCGCTGGCCGACCGCATGGGGCTGCCGATCATCCTCGTGCGCAAGAAGGGCAAGCTGCCCTATCGGACTTTGAGCGAGGATTACACCCTCGAATATGGCAGCGCCACCATTGAGATCCACGCCGACGCCGTGCCCGAGGGCGCGCCCGTCCTGCTGGTCGACGACCTGATCGCGACGGGCGGCACCTTGATGGCGGCCAGCCGACTGCTCCAGCGAGCGGGCGCGGGCACCATCACCGTGGCCGCGATTCTCGACTTGTCCGAGCTGGGCGGCTCGGCGGCACTCCGCGACAGCGGGCTGACGGTCGAGTCGGTCTGCGCTTTCACCGAAGCCGAGTAAGGCGTTCTTCTGATTTGTAAGGCCGCCTTTGCCGTTTATACCCATTTGCCGGAGTCATGTAAACGTGTTCGGCCTTCGTCATTTCTTTTTTACCAGATCCGCAGTTCGCGGAAGTGAGCTATAGAGATTCTTGCACTTCAATCGCGTCTCATGCTCAGAACTCAGAACTCAGAACTCGTAACTTCGAACTACTTAACACATGCTGGCCTGCGAAAATCTGACCGTGCGCGTGCCCGAGGCGGGCGGCGAAAGCGCCGGGCGGATCATTCTGGACGACGTGTCGGTGGGCTTCGCGCCAGGGCAACTGCACGCGTTGATCGGCCCGAGCGGCTGCGGCAAGACCACCCTCGCGCGCTCGCTGATCGGCGTGCAGGCGGCCGAGGGCGTGGTGCGCTGCGATGGCCAGCCGGTGGGTGGCGCGGATGACTTGGTCGGGCGGGTCGGCTACGCGCCGCAGTTTTCTATAGCCCAGCCCTTTCTGACCGTGCACGAGGCGCTGGATTTCGCCCTACGCCTCTGCCTGACCGACCACGCCAAGCGCACTCGCCGCCACTCCGCTATCCTCGAAACCGTTGGCCTCGAAGCGCAGGCGGAAACCCGCGTCCGCAACCTCAGCGGCGGCCAGTTGCGGCGGCTCGGGCTGGGGCTGGAGCTGGTCAACGACCCGCCCGTGCTCATCTGCGACGAGGTCACCAGCGGCCTCGACCCCAACAGCGAGGACGCCATCCTCGACGTGCTTCAGTCCCTCGTGCGCGAGCGCGGCAAGACCATCATCTGCATCATCCACAACCTCGGCCAGCTCGGACGCTTCAACCAGGTCACCCTGCTCCACGGCGGACGCCTCGGCTTCGCGGGCACCCCCGCGGCGCTCCGCGAGCACTACGCGATCGACGACTTCCTCGAACTCTACGCGCGCCTCCAGAGCGCACCCTACGCCCAGCGCCCACCCCCGCCCCCCCCCCCCCCCCCGCCCGCCCCGCCACGCGCGGGAACCCCACCCCCCCCCGCCCCGGCCCCGCCCCCGCCTTCCGCCCCCCCCACGCCCGCGCCGCAAGGTGCTGGAAGCCCTCCCCCCCACGCCCCGGCCCGCGCCCCACGTCCCAGCCCGCCTTCCGCCTTCAGCCAGTTTCTCACCCTCTCGCATCGCCGCTGGCTGCTCTTCGCCCGCGACCGAGGCACCCTCGGCCTCACCGCCGCCATCACTTTTGGCTTTCCCTGCCTCGTCGTCATCTTCGCCCTCGGCGGCCTCCCCCAAATCGAGTGGATCGCCCTCGACGCCCCGCTCGGCACCGCCGAAACCCTCCGCGAGCGGATGCGCCTCACCATCGACGCCATTCAGGCCACCTCCCTCGTCAACGGCCTCATTCTCTTTCAAATCATCCTCCTCACCCTCATGGCCAGCAACAACGGTGCCCGCGAGATCGCCGCCTCCCGCGCCATCTACGAAAAAGAACGCCTCAACGGCCTCCGTCCCGGTGCCTATGCCGCCTCGGGTATGTGCTTCGTCAGCGCCATCGCCGCCCTGCAAGGTCTCTGGATGGCTACCTTCGTCCGCGCCATCAGCAACTTCCCCGGCCACTTCGCCACTCAGGCGCTCATGCTCACCGCAGTCACGGTAGCCGTATCCCTCATCTGCCTTGGCTTCTCGGCGCATGCCCGCTCTCCCGAGCGCGCTTCCCTGCTCTCCATTTACTGGGTCGGCTTTCAGCTGCCGCTCTCGGGCATCGTGCTCGCCCTGCCGACCCTGCTCGAATGGCTCTGCCGCCCCTTCATCAGCGCCTACTGGGCCTGGGGCGGCACCATCCTCAGCATGATCGACAGCCGCTACTACGACGCCTTCCGCCTCGTCAACCCCAGCGACTGGATTCCCTCACCCCCACTCGCCCTCAGTGTCCTCTGCCTCCACGCCCTCGCCGGCATCGGCCTCATCCTCTGGGGCTGCCAACGCCGCCTCTGGGAGCACTAATCCGCCATTCCCCCGCCACTTTCAGGAGCCTTCATGGAGACTTACGCGCAGGGCTTTTTCGAGGTGCGGAAAGTCTTTGTGACCCTGAATACGGAGGTAGCCCTTGAGGCCAGCGTCGCCCCTAAGTCCGGCTCAGCAGTTTTCTTGAAGGCGTTGTCGTGCAAAACTGCCAGAAAAGCATTCTCGATGAAGGGCTGCGACTTCAGGCCGCCGACGTCGGCCGCAAACAGCGCGAGCAGCGAGAACGTGCACTAACGCGAATCGACAAAGACACCATCCAACTTTTCCGGTAGATCGAGCCGATCTCCGGGCGGCAGGAGTCGAGAAAGCGGGCACGGTGCGAACCGCCTTAACAGCTCTGGTAGCGCGGAACGGTGTCGTCGGAGATTATCAGTGCATACGGGTCATCAATCAAAGGAAGATTAGCCCTCGATCAGCGCAGCGAGCGCA
>CAYQTM010000307.1:0-2995 GCA_964420355.1 uncultured Opitutales bacterium | reverse complement strand
CGCGACCTGCCCGGCGTGCGGATCAACACGCCCGCCGACCCGCAGCGACACGGTGCCATCGCCAACATCGCGATCGAGGGCTTCACCCCGCGCGAACTGTCGGATTATTGGATGCAGCGCCACCGCATCTTCACGGTCGGGATTCAGGGCCACCCGGTCATCAGCGGCGTGCGCGTCACGCCCGGCCTGCCGACGCCGACGCGTCACCTCGACCGCTTTCTGGAGGCCATCGACAGCGCCCGCAAGACCGCCGGACACGCCTGAGCCATTATGCGGTTGGAGGGATGGTTTTTCTGTTGGGGTCGCCTCACGCGTCCCATTGCCGTCCTATGAAACTGGGGCTTCGCATGGGGTGAGCTTTTTGCCGGGTTTTCCCCCGGTTGACATGGGTTGTCCCGTTGGGAGCCGGCGTCGCCAAACGAATAACAACGGCTCAGGCCAAGGTCAGGCTGGACTTGTCGTGCAGGCAATGCAGCGCGTGGGCGAGGGTGGCTTGAGTGGCCTCGCGTCCGTAGGTGGCCAGCAGGTATTTGCGGGCGGTTTCTGCGATGGTCTGGCGGGTCTGCGCGTGGCTTTCATAGACGTGGCGCAGGGTCTGAGCGATGGCCTCGGGGCTGCTCAGGGCGCACTGCTGGCCGGGCGCGTAGAACTCCGGGCGTGAGGCAAAGGGCTGCTCGACCACCCGGTGCGAGATCGGGAAATACCCCGCCGGACGCAGCAGCGAGCCGTGTCCGCCCCAGGAATTGGTCGCCACCGGCAAGCCCGCCAGCACCGCCTCAGCGACCGGCAGCCCCAGCCCTTCGCCGAGGCTAGCGCTGACGAAGCAGTCCTGCTCGGCGTAGGCGGCCAGCAGAGTCTCGCGTGCCCAGCGCTCGCGGATCAGGCGGATGTCGGGTCGCGGGCTGCTCCAGTCGCAATCGGGGCTGGTCTTAAGGGTCAGCTCAGCCTCGCCCGGCTGTGGAAAGGCCAGCGCAAAACCGGCCATCAGCAGGTGTTGCCCCTTGCGAAAATGCGGCTCGCCGAGGAAGAAAAAGCGGAAAGGCGTGTGCGCCGCCCAGTCGGTTTTCGGCGGCGGCAGGTGGCGATCGAGCGCCGGCGGCACGATGGCAATGTCGATGCTTACCCCGCTCGCCCGCAGCACCTCCCGCACATGCTGGGTCGTCACCCAAACGGCATCAAAGCGATTCAGCCGCGCCGCCCAGCGCGTTGGATAGCGGCTCCATTCGTGGACGGGCAGCGCGACATTGGTCGCCTCGGGCACCGGCTCAAAGCCCTCGCCCAGCGTGTTGTGCAGCACCAGCGCGCCCTTGCAGAGCGCCGCCACTTCCGCGCGCTCCTCGGCATCCTGAGGCGTCGGCAGCTCCTGCACGCTCAGTCCGGCCTCTTCCAGCGAGGCGCGATACAGCCCGCCAATGATCGCAAAACTGCCCCGATGCAAATCGGAGAGCAGGAAGGCGCGGCGCGGCGCGGCGGCGGACATCGGCATAACGGGGTTCTTTGGGACAGAAGTCGCCCGAAGCCTCTGCCACTTAAACACTTGCCGAAATTTAAGAATCGGCTCTCAGGTGCGCGGGGGCAGCTCGTCGGCGAAGCGCTCGGGGAACTGCTCGCGAGTGCGCTGTGCTGCCTCGGGGTCGCGCTTCCAGAGGCGATTGCGCGCCCAGGCCACCCGCATGTAGAGCCAGTCGCGCAGCCCGCGCGGCAGCCGACGCAAGACCGCCAGCCCGCTCCACGGCCCACCCAGCAGCTCGAGCGCCCGCAGAATCGCCGCGCTCCGCAGGTGCATCGCCTCGCCCTCGATCAAAATCGCGGTATCCAAGTCCAGCGGATCGCGCCCAAAGCGCCCGACCCGCTCCTGCGCGAGCGCCGATTGCAGCGCCGCAAACTGCAGCCGCCCTCGGCGATCCCGCTTGATGGCGAAGCGCACCAGCCCCGCACAGAGCTGGCAGGCTCCATCGAAAAACAGAATGGGCTGCTCCGGTTTGCTCATCTATGAAACGTAACGCTGCACAATGGGAATGCGCCGCCCGACCCCGAAGGCCAGCGGCGTCACCTTCAGCCCCGGCGGCGCCTGCTTGCGCTTGTATTCGTTGAGGTCGACCTTGCGCACGATCTCGCGCACCATCTCGGCCTCAAACCCCGCCTCGATGATCTCCGCACTCGACTCGCCGCGCTCGATATAGCGCTCGAGGATGGCGTCGAGAATGTCGTAGGGCGGCAGCGAATCCTCGTCCTTCTGGTCGGGTCGCAGCTCGGCCGAGGGCGGCTTGTCGAGCACGTTCTGCGGAATGATCTCGCCCTTGCGATTATACCAGCGGCACAGCTTGAAGACCTTGGTTTTCGGCAGGTCGGAGAGGACGGCCAGCCCGCCCGCCATGTCGCCATAGAGCGTGCAATAGCCCACCGCCATCTCGCTCTTGTTGCCGGTGGTCAGCAGCAGGCGGTTGAACTTGTTTGACACCGCCATCAGCAGCAGACCGCGGGCGCGCGCCTGAATATTCTCCTCGGTGACGTCCGGCTCCAGCCCCTCGAAGAGCGGCGCAAGCTGCTGCTCGGCGGCGGCCACCAGATCGGCGATCGGCATCACCTCGCAGCGCATTTTCAGGTTTTTCGCCAGCGCCAGGGCGTCGCTGCGGCTGTGTTCGCTGGAGATTTTCGAGGGCAGACTGATGCCGAGCACGTTATCCGCGCCAAAGGCATCGACCGCTAGCGCCGCTACCAGCGAGGAGTCGATCCCGCCGGACAGCCCAATCAGCGCCTGCCGAAAGCCCGTCTTACCCGCGTAATCGCGCAGCCCGAGCACCAGCGCCTCGCGGGCCGCCGCCATGTCCTCCTGCCGAACACTCGGCGCGTGGGCCTCCGCCTGCCCCGCCCGCTCGATGACCGCCCTCGCCGCTTCCCAGCCGCGCAGCCCCGCCACCACCCCGCCCGCGCTCAGCCAACTCATGCCCTCGCCCTCGAAACACCGCTCCTCGTCTCCTCCCCCCCTACCGCC
>CAYQTM010000306.1:0-3001 GCA_964420355.1 uncultured Opitutales bacterium | reverse complement strand
CTTCAGCGCCTCCAGATCCTGCGCCCCTTCGACGTTCCCGCGCAACTGAATAATCACGCCATCGGTCGTCACCGGGGTCTCCTGCGCCTCGCCCAGAAACAGCTCGCGAATCGTCTGCTTCTCCTTCTGAATCTGCCCGTAGCGATAGAGCGTTTGCTCGCTGGGGTTGACGATGACCACGCCTTCGTAGCCGTCGACCAGCACCATGTCGCCGCTGGCCACCTTGGTCGTGATGTCGTGCAGCCCGACCACCCCCGGCACCTGAATCGAGCGTGCCATGATGACGGCGTGGCTGGTCTGCCCGCCGCTGTCGGTCGCGATGGCCAGCACCCGCCCCCGGTCGATCTGCGCCGCATCAGAGGGCGTCAGCTCGCCCGTGACCAGGATGCGGTCGCCGGGGATTTCTAGCGCGCCGCTGCCGCGCCCCATCAGGTTCCCCAGCAGGCGCTTGGTCACGTCGCGAATGTCGGCGACCCGCTCCTTGAGGTAGGGGTCGTCCATCTTGTCGAAGAACTCGATGTAGCGATTCGCCACCCGATGGAAGGACTGCTCGATGTTGTAGCCGCTCGACCGTATCTCGGCGATCACCTCCTCGATGAGCGCCCGGTCCTCCAGCACCAACAGGTGCGCGTCAAAAATCTGCGCCTCGGCCTCGCCCAGGCTCTCGGCAATCTCCTGCCGAATCACGCTGATCTGCTCGCGCGTCTCGATCAGCGCCGCCTCAAAGCGCTCGATTTCGCGGTCGATCCGATCGGGCTCGACGATGTAGGCCGGCAAGTCCAAGTCGCTCTGCATCAGGACGAAAGCACGTCCGTGCTCTACGCCCGGGGATGCCGGGAGGCCGCGGAGGACGATTTCGTTACTGTCCTGAGAATCCACCATCAGTCAGATATCGAGAGGAGTTGGGGGAGAGCAATCCTCGTGCGCATAAGTCGTAATGCGCTCAATTTCACCCTTAAATTCACCCTATTTGTAAACAGTTGCAATCAAAAAGATGCTTTGCACCAACATCTTCCTTAACTTTTTGCAATGCGTTGCCATTAGCCCTGCCGCCGAGAATGCGCTTGCCGGGGCGGCGGCTTGGCACAAGACTGCGCGCATGGCTTTTGAAAAGGAACTGGAAGTGGCGCTCGACGCCGTGGTGCGCGCCTCGCGGCTCTGTCAGCAGGTGCGCACCGAGATCGCCGAGCCGGGCACGCTCAAAAAAGACGACCGCTCGCCGGTGACGGTGGCCGATTACGGGGCGCAGGCGGTGGTCTTGCAGGAGCTGCGGATCGCCTTTCCCGACATCCCGGCGGTGGCCGAAGAGAGCAGCGCGGCGCTCAAAGAGGCGGCCAATCAGGGGCTTTTCGAGCGGGTGCAGAGCTATGTCCACATGGTGAGCAACCGCGATTTCGATATTTGCGAGGCCATTGACTACGGGGCACACCCGGGCGGTGCGAGCGGGCGCTTCTGGGCGCTCGACCCCATCGACGGCACCAAGGGCTTTCTGCGCAACGACCAATATGCGGTGGCGCTCGGGCTCATCGAAGACGGCGAGGTAGTGCTCGGCGTGCTCGGCTGCCCGGCGCTGGCACCGGACGGCGCGATCTTTACCGCCGTGCGCGGGCAGGGTGCCCAGCAGCGCGACATGGCGGGCGGCAATGCGCGGACGATCCGCGTGCGCGAGCCCGAGTCCCTCGCGGCGGCGCGCTTTGTGGAGTCGGTCGAGAGCGGCCACACCAAGCACGGCTGGTCGGCGCAGATCGCCGAGCGGCTGGGCATCACGAACGAGCCCGTGCGGATGGACAGTCAGGCCAAGTATGCGGCGCTGGCGCAAGGCGCCGCGCAGATCTACCTGCGGCTGCCCAGTCGCCCCGGCTACCGCGAGCGCATCTGGGATCACGCGGCGGCCAAGCTGGTCGCCGAGGAAGCGGGCGCGCGGATCAGCGACGTCACCGGTGCCCCGCTCGACTTCTCGCGCGGACGCAAGCTGGAGCATAACCGCGGGGTCGTCGCGGCCACGCCCGGCACCTTCGACGCCGTCATCGAAGCCGTCAAAGCCATCGTCCCCCAGACTGAAGAAGCCTGACCTTCAATGGAGCAGCGGCATCTTGCCGCTGAAGGGTCAAAGTAAGCGGCCGCTCGATCAAACTCCTCCGTGCCCTCTGTGCCCTCCTGTAAGTAAGCGGGGCGGGCTTGGCGCGTCCGCTCTTGAGAAAAGCTTATCAAAATACAGTGATGCAAACAACGGTGAAGCTAATTTAAACTAAAGTGTATAAATGAGGCGAAAAATTAACATTTCAAGGGTGGACAAACGATCAAAATACAAACAAGTTTGGGAGCATTAACCTACTCATCGCAGGCGGCATTCTTCCTGCTAAAACCTTTAGTTATGTTTGATGATCCCGGTGCCTCGCCCAGTTCCACTGGGCTTATTGTGCTCGATATGCAAGAGCAGCTGTTGGCTCGCATACCCGATAAAGAACGGCTTATCGAGCGATGCCGCTTTGCCATCGAGGTCGCCAACGCGCTGAGCCTGCACTGCTTTTTCGTGCAGCAAGATCCCGTAACCTACGGGTCGTCCACTCCGGAGTTGCTCGAATTGAGCCAAAAATTGAAGCATCACGAAACTTTAAACCGGAATTACTTTTCGGCCATCGAGTGCTGCTGCCTCAAACGCCGCCTTGAGGAGAAGCATATCGACCATGTTTTAATCGTCGGCACCGAAACTTCTATCAGTATTTATCAAACGGCCATTGACGCACTCGACGACGACCTCCACGTCACCATCCTGACCGACTGTATCGGCTCCCGCCGCCCCGAAGACGCCCGCCGGGTGCTCTGGCGGCTTATCGCCATGGGCGTCGACTGCCTCCCCAGCGAGACCGTTTTCTTCAGCATGCTCGGCAGCAACCGACACGCCGCCTACCGCAAGGTTGTGCGCCTGACCGGGCAATACGCCTAAGTCGTGATTATGCGGTTGGAAGGGATGGATTGCGCAAAGCCTTCTAGCGAAAAG
>CAYQTM010000305.1:0-3012 GCA_964420355.1 uncultured Opitutales bacterium | reverse complement strand
CATTCCTGCAACATCACCGGGAGGTGTTCGCTCATCGTGGGGGCGTCATTGATTAGGCTGCACGCGGAGTACATCGAGGATCGTCTTCCAGCCGAATCGTGAAAGCTTGGGTGAGGTCGGGCTGCGGTAAGCGCCGACAGGCAGCAGGTGCGCGCCGCTGGTGGCGGTGCGGTGGGTGTCCGTCGCCGGTGTTTGGTCGAGCGGCGCGGACGCGTAAAAAGGGTGGCGGGTCATGGCGTGAATTCTAAAAAGTGGATATACCGATGTGCGAATATGCGTTGTGCGGTATTTAAGAAAGGAAAGGATTGCGGCGGTGGCCGGGTTGAGCAAAGGGGTGGGAGGCTTCGAGCGCGGTGTCGAGCGTGCGGGAGATTAGAGGTTGAAGCGGCTGAGCGCCTTCATTTGGCTGGCGACGTCGGTCGGTTTGAGGCCACCAATCTTCTCGGGGCTGTAGATGTTGAAGCTGGAGATGGCTCCGACCATGACGGCTTCTTTTTTGAGACCAGCGTGGCTCATCAGCTCGTCGCTGAGGTTGATCCGCCCCTGTTTGTCGCAGCCGAAGCTGTGCATCATGGTGAGGAAGGTGCTCAGGGCTTCCTGCCCCTCGGTATCGGTCATGCTGATCTGGCGCAGCTTCTCCTCCAGCTCCTTGGTGCGCTCCGGCGGCAACACCGTGATGAAGCCCGCTGGATTGGGCACTGCCAGATACACCTCGGCCTCGTCCCCGCGAAACCGCCACTTCGCCGGCACCGTCAGGCGCCCCTTCTCGTCGAGATTGCGCGAGAAGGTGCCGATAAAGCGGAGCTGCTGGCCAAGGTCCATCTGGATTCACGTGAAGGCGCATAGCGTCTCTTCCAATATTCACCATTATTCCCCATTTCGCCCCACTAGTCAACACCTTTAACCAAAACCGTCACATTTCGCCAACATTCCGCCAATTATTGCGAAAATGTTCTCACGCGAAGCGCCCGCGCTACCGAAATCGAGCCACGCGCTTGGTTCTCAGGCGCTTATGGGATCAGGGCGCGGAGGTCGTCGAGGGTGTTCGCTTGGGTGGCGGGCTTGTCTTCGCGCCAGCGGTTGATGCGGGGGAAGCGCAGGGCGAGGCCGCTCTTGTGGCGGGTGCTGGGGTTGATGCCCTCGAAGGCCAGCTCGAAGACCAGCTCGGGGTCGACGATGCGCACTGGGCCGTGGCGCTCGCGGGTGTGGCGCTTGACCCACTGGTCGACGCGGGCGATCTCGGCATCGGTGAGACCGGAGTAGGCTTTGGCGATGGGCACCAGCGCGTCGCCCTCCCAGACGGCGAAGGTGTAGTCGGTGTCCAGCCCGGCGCGGCGACCGTGCCCGGATTGCGCGTAGATCATGACGGCGTCGATGGTGAAGGGCTCGATTTTCCACTTCCACCAGTCGCCCTTGACGCGCCCGGCTTTGTAGGGGCTGCCGCGGCGCTTGAGCATGAAGCCTTCGACGCCGCGCTCGCGGGATTCGCTGCGCAGGCGGATCAGCTCCGGCCAGTCGGCGGCGTGGGTGCCGGTGGTCGGGACGAGGGGCGAGGCGAGGAGGCGGTCGGGCGCGGCGAGTTGGCTGGCGAGGTGTTCGAGGATGGCGCGCCGGGCTTCGAGGGGGGCTTCGCGGCGGTCTTGGCCGTCGGATTCGAGGCAGTCGTAGAGGATCATGGCGGCGGGTGCCTCGCGCAAGACCTTGTCGGTCAGGTCTTTGCGGCCGATGCGGCGCTGGAGGCTGGCGAAGGGCAGGGGACGCCCCTCGCGCCAGCAGAGCAGCTCGCCATCGAGGACGGTGCCGTCGGGCAGGCGCTCGGCGGCCTGCACCACCTCGGGGAAGCGCTCGCCGATCAAGTCCTCGCCGCGCGACCAGAGCACCACCTCGCCCTGCCGCTTGATGAGCTGTGCGCGGATGCCGTCCCACTTCCATTCGATCTGCCAGTCTGCCGCCGCGCCCAGCGTCCCGTGGAGGTCGCCTGTTTGCTTATCCTCCAGCGGATAGGCGAGGTAGAATGGATAGGGCTTGGCGGGGTCGTCGGGCGGCGCTTCGGTGCTCATTAAGGCGCGGTAAGCCTCGGGGCGCGGCTCGAACTGCCCCATCAACCGATGCGCCATCACCGCCGGCTCTTGCCCCGCCACCTTGGCCAGCGCCCGCCCGACCAGTGTCCGCTGCACGCCGACGCGGAAGTTTCCGGTTATCAGCTTGTTATAGATGAAGCGTTCGCGCGCCCCGAGCGCCGACCAGACCGCCAGCAGCATCCGCTTCTTATCGCTCTCGGCCAGCTCGCCGAGCGGCACGATGCACTGCTCGACCAACTTATGCAGTGGCGTCTCGGCGCTCACCTCGGGGATTTCCGGCGCGAGCAGCGAAGTCTGCCCCAGCGGCGCGGGCGGGTTCTCCAGCGGCTCATCGGGCAGCAGCAGCGCCAGCGTCTCGGCCAGATCGCCGACCGTGTGGTAGCTCTCGTCGATCAACCAGCCCGGCAGCCCGGCCACCTCAGCCGCCCACTCGCGCAGCAGAGCGGTTTTCACCGGCGCACGCAGCCGATTTCCCATCAAAAAATACAGCGCCCAAGCCGCATCCTCTGCCGGTGCCTCCCGAAAATACGCCTCCAGCGCCCGCAGCTTGGTCGACGTCCGATTGCTCTCATCGACCTCGCTGAACAACTGCGCAAACCGCCTCACCCCAACACCATCCGCTCAAGGTGCCGCGCCGTAAAGCCCCGCGCCCACTTTTCAGTGCATCCCGCTTGGGCGCTCATCTTTTTTCGGCAATAGTGCAAGCTCATCAGCTATTTGCGGATAATTTCTAAGGACTTGTCATAACTGTAGCAATCTGACACATCGTTGTGGCCGGTTGGATTTTTTTGCTTTGAAGCATGCCGGCGTGGGGCACAAGAGTGCCGGGAGTGCTTTCGCTGCTCCCGGCATCGCAGTTTATCCAACCGAAGCAGGCGCTCGGGTTGCGTCCCCGCAGAGCCCTATCCTGCTGATCGGTAAGTTGAATTGG
>CAYQTM010000304.1:0-3013 GCA_964420355.1 uncultured Opitutales bacterium | reverse complement strand
TGGCCAGCTTGTTCGACTCCCTGTCGGGAGCCGCGTAGGGGGGCGGCGGGCGGGGGCAGGCGCTCGGCAAAGGGTTGATTGTCGGGAGGCGGGGATTATTCGAGAGGCACTGTGGCAGCGTGGAATGGGGTTGAACGTTGACCTCTGGCCGAAACGCGTTACCGATAACGCCATGCAAGCGGATTCCCAACGCGGCTCAGCGCCGCTCTGGCTCGGGGCTTCGGCGCTTTTGGTGCTCGGTATCAGCTTTGGGTTGGCCTTTTGGGAGTCGCCGATGCAGGCGCTCTGGCCGAGCCTTGCGGCGCTGCTGCTGGTGGTGGTGACGCGTCGCGTGATATTCGGGCTGTTGCTGGGTGCCTTTGGTGGCGCGTTGATCGTCGCCGAGGCCAATCCGCTGGCCGCGTTCTGGGCGTTGCTGGTCGAGCACCTGCTGCCTGCGTTTGGGAGTCCATGGAAGGTCGGCGCGCTCATTTTTACTCTCTTGCTGGGTGGATTTGCGGCGATGATCGAGGCGGGCGGCGGCCTGCGCACCCTTGTTGCGCGCTGGCTGCAACGCGAGGGCAATCCGCGCAAGCAGTTGCAATACAGCACCTTCGGGCTTGGCTTTGTCTGTTTTTTCGACGGCCTCGCCAACGCCATGCTGCTCGGGCGCGTGACCCGCTCGATGGCCGACCGCGCGGGCGTGGCGCGGGTCAAGATGGCCTATATCGTCGACTCCACCAGCTCGGCCATCGCCTGCATCGCCTTCATCAGCACCTGGATCGGCACCCAGCTCTCGCTCATCGCGCAAGGCCTCACCAGTGAAGGTGCTGACGAGCGTTACAGCCCCTACGGCCTCTATTTCCAGTCGATTCCGCTCAACTTCTACTGCCTCTTCACCCTGCTGCTGGTCTTTCTGGTGATCGCGCGCAATTGGAATTTCGGCTCGATGCGTCGCTTCGAGCGCGAGGCGGCCAGCCAGCCGCCACTGGGCGAGGTGGGCGCAGATGTCGGCGCAGGGGCAAGTGTGCGCTCGGCGCTCATCCCGCTGGCCGTGCTTGTGGGGTCGATTCTCGCGGGTTTCAGCGCGGCGGGGCTGCTCGACTCGGCCACGGCGGGCGAGCCGCTCCTGCGCCGCATCGCTCAAGGCTTCAGCACGAGCTACGGGCCGCATATTCTGGTGGGCGGCAGCCTCCTCGGCATCCTCGCGGCCTGGCTCTGCTATCCGCGCCGCCGGATGGGCGAGACCCCGCCGGCACGCGCCCTGTGGTCGGGCATCGTGGCGCTGCTGGTGCCGGTGCTGGTGCTGATTGCCGCATGGATGCTCGGCAGCGTCTTCTCGGCGCTCGGCACCGCGGAGGTGCTGGTCGGGCTGATCGGTGAGCGCCTGCCACCGGCTCTGCTTCCGGCGGGCGTTTTCGTTGTTTGCGCCCTGATCGCCTTTTCCACCGGCTCCTCCTGGGGCACGATGGGCATCGCCATGCCGCTGGCGCTGCCGCTGGTCTTCGGGTTGGAAACCCTGCCGATTGGCGAAGGCGTGATGCTCTCCGCTGCCATCGCTGCGGTCTTCAGTGGCGCGGTTTTTGGCGACCATTGCAGCCCCTTTAGTGACACGACCATCGTGTCGTCCATCGCCAGCGGGGTCGCGCCCATTGACCACGTCAAGACCCAGCTTCCTTATGCACTCACCGCCGCCGGGATAGCCATTTTCGCCGGTTTCCTCCCGGTTGGCTTCGGTTGGATCGGCCTCTCGCTGGCCTGGCTGCCGGGCGCTGTCCTGCTCATTATCGCTGCCTTCATCTTTGCGCGAGGCTCGCGTCAATGATGGTGTTTAATCTTTACGGAAAGATGACGTTTTACTCCCATCGTCATCTTTTTAATGAGCCAAAACCCCACCAACCCAAATGGACACCCGTCCGGCAGCCCGAAGCGCGATAACCGCCCGGCCGTAGTGGCGCGCGGCAAGCTCCTCATACGCGTCCCTGGCTACCCCTACCCACACATGATCCGTGCTACCGCCCGTCGCATCGTTAATCAGGACTTTGAAGATGAACAGGACGACCGTTCTTTTTGAGCCGCTGCGATCAATCGCATAATTCCTTCTCAGTTGAGCGTGGGGTCGTCGGGCTCGATGGCGCGGAGCTGGAGGTCTGGGCTAGCCTTACTGAGGATGAGGCGCCAGAGGGCTTCGCCGTCGGCCTGATCGACCGCCTTGCCGTCAATGGGCGTCACCACCCAGGAATCGCGCTCCAGCTCGGTTTCGAGCTGCCCGTTCGACCAGCCGGAGTAACCGAGGAAGCCGCGCACCTCGGCCTCGGGGTGCTCGCGCAGGATGCTGATGGCTTTTTCGTCGTCGATCCCGAAGTAGAGCTTAAACGCGCCCTCTTCGGGGAGGAACTCCCAGGCGGCCAGAATCATCTGATCGTTCTGCACCGGCCCGCCGCTGTAGAGCGGAATCTCGGCCAGCTCGGACTGGGAAAACTCGGGCGCGTGCTCGGCCAGCGTCTTGCCAAGCGGCCGATTGATCACCACCCCGAGCGCCCCATCTTCTGCGCTGTGCGCCGAGAGCAGGATGACCGTGCGCTTGAAGGTCGGCTCTGCAAGATCGGGGTGAGCCAGCAAAAGCTGTCCCGACAAATTGACTGGCGTTTCCGATAAATCGCGCATCGTGCTCCGAGTGAGGGCGGCGAGAATCGGCGACGATCCCCGCACATCAAGCAGTATTGGCAAGTCGCTAACCCACGTCCAGCCTTAAGAACTTATTCGTAAGAGATCCTCAGATGCTCGGGCAGGCGATCGTCGGCGCGATGCCAGCGGTGCGCGGGATTTGCTTGCTGCGATGCCCTAAATGCGCATAGTGTGGGGCATCTGGGGGCGTAGCTCAGAGGATAGAGCAGGGGTTTTCTAAACCCTTGGTCGGGGGTTCGATTCCCTCCGCCCCTGATCTTCCACAAAACCTGCTTGTCTTGGCCGAATGGGAAAATGGTCGGGGTGACTGGATTCGAACCAGCGACCCTCTGCTCCCAAAGCAGAT
>CAYQTM010000303.1:0-3016 GCA_964420355.1 uncultured Opitutales bacterium | reverse complement strand
CGTCCAGCGTGTAGCCCACGGCGAGCTTCGCGGCGATCTTGGCGATGGGGAAGCCGGTGGCCTTCGAGGCCAGCGCCGAGGAGCGGCTGACGCGCGGGTTCATCTCGATCACGACCATGCGCCCGGTCTTGGGATCTACCGAGAACTGGATATTGGAGCCGCCCGTCTCGACGCCCACCTCGCGGATGCAGGCGAAGGAGGCGTCGCGCATCAGTTGATACTCCTTGTCGGTCAGGGTCATCGAGGGCGCCACCGTGATGGAGTCGCCGGTATGGACGCCCATTGGGTCAAAGTTTTCGATCGAGCAGATGACGACGCACTGGTCTTTGTGGTCGCGCATCACCTCCATCTCGTATTCCTTCCAGCCCAGCAGACACTCCTCGATCAGCACCTCATGCACCGGCGAGATGTCGAGGCCGCGCTGGATCATCAGGTCGAACTCCTCTGGATTGTAGGCAATGCCGCCGCCGCTGCCGCCGAGCGTGTAGCTGGGGCGGATGATGATCGGGAAGTCCCCGCCGATCTCCTCCATACCGTCGTGTGCCTCTTGCAGGCTCTTCACCGTCTTCGAGCGCGCCACGTCCAGCCCGATCTTGAGCATCGCCTGCTTGAACAGCTCGCGATCCTCGCCCTTCTCGATTGCCGGCAGCTTCGCGCCGATCAGCTCCACCCCGAATTTGTCGAGGATGCCCGCCTTGGCCAGATCGCGCGAGAGGTTGAGGCCGGTCTGGCCGCCCAGCGTCGGCAGCAGCGCCTGAGGACGCTCTTTTTCGATAATTTTCTCGAGCACCGGCACGGTCAGCGGCTCGATGTAGGTCACATCGGCGAACTCCGGGTCGGTCATGATGGTCGCCGGGTTGCTGTTGACCAGCACCACCTTGTAGCCCTCCTCGCGGAGCGCCTTGCAGGCCTGAGTGCCCGAATAGTCAAACTCGCAGGCCTGCCCAATCACAATGGGGCCGGAGCCAATGATCATTATCTTCTCGAGGTCGGTGCGTTTTGGCATGGATAAATCCTGTGAAACTCAGGTGAAAACTACGCGCCCGCCAATCCATCGTGAATCCCCGCCAATCGCAAGCCTATTGCTGAGAATTGTGCGCAGACCCCTGCTCAGCGGGTCGAACAATGGCGGCGCTGAAGGATGGTGGCTCAGCCGAATGTGCGATGCAAGCGGAGTGGTGACTCAAGCGGAGTGGGTGACTCATAGCCGCGTAGCGGCGGTATATCGTAGCCGTGGCGCGTAAGCCCACGGTAAGGGATCACCCCACACATCGAGCCGCATCGCGGCGACAGAAGGACTCTAACTGCGCGGCTTGTGGAGGTCGGCGCGGCGGCGGTCGATCATCTTGGTCAGCTCGTTTTGGTGGAGCTGGCGGGTGTCGAGGATGCCGCGCAAAACGTGGCCTTGATAGACTGGATAAACGCCTTCCTGCCCGCTGAGTATGGCGTCGCCGAGGATTTCCAGCGGCCAGTGTGCCTGCAGGACGCGGGTGACGGGCAACATGCGGTTGCCCACTGGCTCCGTTCCCACAAAGGGTGCCCGAGTGGGGCGCCGCACCGCCGAGCGATTGAGCAGCCCGACCACCTGACCGTCGCCGTTGAGCACCAGCAGCTCCGCCGCCGATACCTCGCGAAACGCCTCCGATGCGTCGGCAATGGTGGCGCTCGCCGGGATGCTGGCGTAGCTGCCGTGCACGAGGTCGCCCACCCGCAGTCCGCCGAAGAGCTCCTGCCGCCGCACCACGCGGTATTCGGCATCGCCGCCGATAAAAATAAAGGCAAAGAGCGCCGCCGCCAGAAAGTTTTCAAACTGCCAGAGCGCGAGGAAGATCCCCACCACCGCCAGCACCTTGCCGACGATCACCGCCGCGCGGGTCGCCCCGAGGTAGGAGCAGCGGTAGGCCATCAGCGCGCGAAAAATTCGCCCGCCATCCATCGGAAAGACCGGCAGCAGATTGAAAGTGCCCATCAGCAGGTTTACCACCGCCAGCATCTGCCCGAGGTTCAGCTCCGACCCCAGCCCGGCCACCGCCGACCAGTCGCTCGGAAACCCAAAAACCAGAAACAGCCCGCCCGCCAGCACGAAATTCACCGCCGGCCCCGCCGCCGTAATCACCAGCTCCCGCCAGGGCTCGCGCGGGATGCGCTCAAACTGCGCCATGCCGCCGATCGGCATCAGCAAAATCCGCGGCACATCGATCCCGTAACGCTGCGCCGCCACGCAGTGCCCCAGCTCGTGCAGCAGCACGCAGGTGAAGATCAGGCAGACCGCCGCCAGGCTGAAAACCAACCCCAGCCAGCCCGCCTCGACATAGCCCAGCACCCCAATCCCCGCCAGCAATAGCAAAAACGTGAAATGCAACTCGATACGAATATCGAAGAGCCGAAACAAGCGGATTGACCCAAAGCGCATCTGACGGTTTATACTAAGGGGTTCATAAGGGGTAAAACGAACAACTTTTTTACAGTATGCCCGAGTCCGCCGAAAAAGCAACCCTCCTTCTCATTGATGATGACGCCGAGATCCGCTACTCGCTGCAGCGCATCCTCAGTGCCCGTGGCTACCAGACGGTCGACGCCGAGAGCGGCGAGCGCGGCATCGAGCTGGCGCAGAGCGTCAAGCCCCACGTCATCCTGCTCGACAACCGCATGGGCGGCATGTCCGGCATCGAGGCGCTCCAGCACATCCGCAACGCCTCGCCCAAATCGATGGTCATCCTGATGACCGCCTACGGCACCACCCAGACCGCCATCGAGGCCATGAAATATGGTGCTTTCGACTACATTGTAAAACCGTTTGACGTCAAGCGCATCTTCGGCCTCGTCGAGGCCGCCCTCGCTGCCCACAGCGACCTCCACCAGAGCGAGGCGCGCCCCGAGCCGCTGCTCAACAGCGAGGACTATAAGGAAGGCATTGTCGGCAGCTCCGAGCCCATGCAGGAGGTGTTCAAAATCATCGGGCAGGTCGCCGCCAGCGACGTGACCGTCATGATCACCGGCGAGAGCGGCACCGGCA
>CAYQTM010000302.1:1798-3017 GCA_964420355.1 uncultured Opitutales bacterium | reverse complement strand
TCTGAGCGCTCGGCCATCAGCCCAATCACGGTCGGATCCAGCCGACTCAGCGGAATCTTTCCGCTCTCATCCGTGATACGCGCCCGCACCTGCAAGCCCTTGGGCGGCTTGTAGTCAGCGACCTCCAGCGGCGAACCCCAGCCCTGCGCGGGTGCATACAATTTCTCGTCAATCTCCCGCGTCTCGGCCAGCACCGCGAGCGCCACCTCGAGCGCCGAGTAAGCGGTCACCCGCAAATCCCCCCGATTCTCAATCAGCGCCCGATAGCGAATCTCTTTCACACCCTGCTCGACGAAAAATGTCACCAGCACGGTAAAGAAAAATACCGCAGCCAGCACCGCCACCAGCACGCTGCCCCGCTCAGTAGATCCGGTTGAATGGGTAATCTTTTGCATGGATGGAGATGCGGCGGTAATCCAGCGTTGGAGGTGCAAAGTCAGAATTCAGAATTCAAAATCCAGAAAAGGGTCACTGGTGCATTGAGGCGGAGAGTTTTTGCCAGCGTTGTGTTGCTGCGATGCGGCTGGATGTTTTGCAAGGGTGGCTTAATGGCCGTTCGTCTACATGCGATATATTGCATATGCCTTAGAACGAATATTCAAACGCGGAGGCGCAGAGGAATCAAGTAAGTCCGGAATCGAGAGTCAGGGGTGGAGTGAGAAACTGAACGAATGAGGATTGAAATGCCGCCAATTCATCAATTGCGTTTTTTTGCATGGATGGGGATGTAATGGTTGGAAATTTGCCGAGGGTGATTCGCGTCAATTGGTGAGATTTGTAGTTAAATAATCTCTTCGAGTGCTAAGACCGCTGGTGGGCGCGGTTGTTTCAGTCGATGAAGTAGGTGTAGGTGCGGATGGCGGCGTCGAAGGCGCGGAGGATGCCGCGACGCTCCTGCGGGGTGATGCGCCGCTTTTGGACGGCCCATTCGGCGAGGTCGCGGAAGCGGCGGGAGAGATCTTTGGGCTCGTATTCGACGTAACTGAGCACGTCGCCGATGGAGTCGCCGTCGATTTCGCGCTCGAAGACCAGCGCGCCGTCCTGCACATAGACGCTCGCCACGTTGGGGTCGCCGAGCAGGGTGTGCAGGTCGCCGAGGGGCTCCTGATAGGCACCGACGATGAAGGCACCGAGCAGGTCGTCTCCGCCGTGGCTCCGCGGGGGGAGCGGCAGGGCCGTGCGAGTGCCGCGCTCCCCGATTAACCGGTCGAGCTGCCCC
>CAYQTM010000302.1:0-1788 GCA_964420355.1 uncultured Opitutales bacterium | reverse complement strand
GCGCAGGTGAACTGGTCGAGCTTGCCGTCGCAGTCGCAGGGGATGTCGGCCAGCATTCCGGTGCAGGTCGGCTCTTCGGCGAGGCGGTGGATGGGCATGATCGGGAAGACCTGATTGATCGCCCAGGCGTCGGGGAGGCTCTGGAAGACGCTGAAGTTGACATGGTAGATGTCGATCAGAGTGTCGCGAATGGCCTCCAGTTCGCCCGACATGCGCTCGCCCTCGCTGTCGATGATGCGCGCCACCCGCGCGAGGATGCTCCAGAAAATGTGGTCGGCCTGTGCTCGGTCGCGCAGCGTCAGCGCCCCGTATTGAAACTGCCGCCGCACCTCCTCGCGATAGTAGAGCGCGTCGTTGTAAGACTCTTGCGCATTTTTCTCCGTCACCGTGCGGTAAACGTAGGCGAGGTTGCGGATCAGCTCGGGCGCGGTCTTTTCGGGCGGAGGTGCAGGCGATTTCGGCTCAAGCTGGGTCACCTCGAACACGTTGAACAGCAGCACCGAGGAGTGCGCCACCGTCGCCCGCCCAGACTCGCTGACCAGCACCGGATGCTCCACTTCGGCCTTGTCGAGCACGCGCACCAGCGCCTCAATAACGTCCGCCGCGTATTCCTTTACCCCGTAATTGCAGCTCGAAACCTGCGAGGACTGGCTGCCGTCATAGTCGACCGCCAGACCACCGCCCATGTCGAAAAAGCCCATCGGCGCGCCCTCTTCGATCAGGCTCGCATAAATCCGCGCCGCTTCGGAAGCCGCCTCGCGCACCGCCCGGATATCCGGCAACTGCGAACCCTGATGGTAGTGCAGCAGCCGCAAGGTGTGGAGATAACCCGCCTCGCGCAACTGGTCGACCATCTCCACAAGCTGCCGGATGCTCAGCCCAAACACACTGTTGTCCCCGCCCGAGTCGTTCCAGTGCCCCGCACTGCGCGCCGAGAGCTTGATGCGCACGCCGAGCAGCGGCTCGACCCCCATCTCCTTGGCGCGCTCGATAACAAGCGGCACCTCGCCCGGGGTCTCGATCACGAGGAAGGGCTGCAAGCCCATCCGCCGCGCGTGCAGCGCCAGATCGACCATCTCGGCATCCTTGTAGCCATTGATGATGATGATCGCCTCCGGATCCTGCATGTAGGCCACCGAGGCAACGAACTCGGCCTTGCTCCCGGCCTCCAGCCCAAAGTGATAGGGACGCCCCGCCTTGACGATCTCCGAGACCACCTGCTCCTGCTGGTTGACCTTAATCGGATAGACCCCGCGATAAACGTTTTTATACTTAGCCTCGCGAATGGCCGCCGCAAAGCTCTCGTTGATCTCGCGAATCTGCGCGCGCAGAATATCACTGAAGCGCAGCACGATGGGCAGCTCGAACCCGCGCTCCTGCAGTCCGCCGACGATCTCCATCAGGCTAACCATCCGCGAACTCTCACCATCCTGCAGGCGCACCCGCACCTCGCCCTCGTCAGACAAATCAAAGTAATCCTTGCCCCAATACGGCAGCCGATACAGCTCACCCGCATCCGCCACCGACCAACCCGGCTGCACATCCGCCGCCGCAGCGGTCTCTTTCTCCTCCACGATCACATCGCTCATAGCCACAAGATGCGAATTTCCCGAGCGTTCGCAATGAGATTCTAAAGG
The DNA here is from genome assembly GCA_964420355.1 of uncultured Opitutales bacterium. Classification (GTDB taxonomy): domain Bacteria; phylum Verrucomicrobiota; class Verrucomicrobiia; order Opitutales; family JABSRG01; genus CAYQTM01. The sequence continues at coordinate 151 of CAYQTM010000302.1, read as the reverse complement.
CTCGCCCGCAAATGGGTGTGATAAAAATGCAGGGTAATCGCTGTTTTTTCTTCGACAGGGCACTTTATGGCTGGCCCGATTCTGCTTTTCTGATTTATACCTGAATCCGTGAGAAAAAATCGAATAAAAAGATGGAACCTGTTGGGGTTCA
>CAYQTM010000301.1:0-3037 GCA_964420355.1 uncultured Opitutales bacterium | reverse complement strand
TGTCCCGCAAGCGCCTGCCGCTGAAGGGCTTCGAGCGCGGGCGAGGTCTCGACGATGTGGTAGCGCGCGTCCACCCCGAGCGCCTTGAGCACCACCGCCGCCAGCGCCCCATTGCCCGCCCCCAGCTCGATGACCGGCAGCGGCTCGGCAAAGCCCACCTCCGCCGCCCGCCGGCGCAGCCAGTGCGCCAGCGCCTGCCCGAGCAGCGGATTGAGCGTCGCACTGGTCGCGAAATCCCCCGCCGCGCCCACCTCGCGAATCTGCCGCGCGTAGTAACCGTGCTCGGGGTGGTAAAGCGCCGCCTGCATCCACGCCTCGAAGGACACCGCGCCACCCGCCTCGGCCAGCCAGCCGCGCCACCACTCCCCTACCCTCTCGTCGCCCGGCTCGCTAGATGTCGATGACATCCTCGTCCTTTTTCTTGCGGGGCTGCGAGATGCCGCCCATCCCGTGGACGTGGCGCACCCGCACCTTGCGCGGTTTCATCACCGCCTGCAAAATCAGCGACAGCACGGAGACCACCAGCGCACCCCAGAGCGCCGCCCAGAAGCTCGCGACCACAAAGCCCGGCCCCGCCATCCAGCTTGCCAAGCCAAAGATCGCGGCGTTGATCAGCAGCACGCCCAGCCCGAGCGTCAGAATAACAAACGGCAACGTAAAGAGCACCAGCAGCGGACGCAGCACCGCGTTGAGCAGCCCGATCAGCGCCGCTGCGATCAGGAGCGAGGCGGTGTTCGCATAGTCGATGCCCGGATGGGTCGCGGCCGCCAGCCAGACACCCCCGGTGAGCACCAGCCAGGAAATCAAAATATCAGGCCATTTCACGCGCATGAGCCCACCCTAGCGCCTTTTTCCCGCCCTGACCAGAGTGAATCCACAATCGCTCAGCGCCGCCGAGGCACGATGACCCGCCGACGCACCGGGCGCTCCTGACGGTCTGATGCCTCTTCCGAGCGGTTTTCGACCTGCGCCGGACGCGCCACGCTGGCATTGGGGTCGGACGAAACTGGCGGATTATTTGCAAACGAAGGCTGCTCCAGGGTCAGACGCAAAATCCGCCCATCCGCATTCACCGTCGCCGTCCCGTTATCGAAATTCGTTACCATGAAGGGGAAGTCCTCGACCCGCTGGCCTTCCTTCAGCCACATGCCGACATTATCGGCTTTGTCATGCAGGCGAAAACGATACTCCCCGTTCAGCCGCATCACACCTCGCAGCACCACCTGAGGCGGTCGCTCCGGCTCCTGCCGCGCCACTGGTGCCGCCGGTCGCTGGCTCGGCTCGCGAAAGCCCGGCGGCAAGAAGGGCGAATCCTTGATCAAATTCTGCACCTCGATCGGCGCCGCGACCGCCCAAAGTCCGCCGCAAAATCCCAACAAAAAATATAAAAACGCCCGAGACATCATCCGCTAAATTACAACGATCTTACCATTTGAGAAAAGATTCGTCCACAAAAGTGTCGGATTATTTCAAGGCGAGCTTCAACTGAATGCGGGGCATGCGGGCGTTTTGAGGCGGTAGGCTTCGAGGAGGTCGGCTTCGGTGTGGATGTCGAGGGGTGCGACGCGGCTGACTTTGAAGCAGCGGGCGGTGATTTGCCAGGGGTCGCCGTAGTCGCGGAGGCAGGCGGAGGTCTGTGCCCAGACGGCACAGGGGTCACTGAGGGACTCGCCCCAAAGCTCGGCCTTGATGATGCCCTCGTCGATCACGGCGGGGTCGCAGAAGGGGAAGTTGATGTTGAAATTGACGTGCACGTCGCAGGGGTAGTGCTCGACGATGTGCTGAAATACGGGGATCGATGGCACGTTGTCCTCGGCCAGCTCGGGCGGACGCCGCAGCACCTCCGCACCAAAGTCGCCGGCCACGCGGGCGATCAGCTCGCTCTCGGTCGAAACCACAATCTGGTCGACTCGCCGTGCCTGGCGCAGGCGCTCGATCCCGAGGCCGATCAGCGGCTTGCCCTCGAAGGGCAGCAGGTTTTTGTAAGGCAGGCGCTTGCTGCCGAGGCGGGCGATGATGGATCCAACAACGTGCATGGCGACTTGATAAGGCTTTTTCAATAAGTCGGCGCGCCACCGCCAACCTGAGGCGCTGAATAAAATTCGCGCGCCGGAGCGGAGCTGGCTTGGCCGGAATCCTGCGGCGAGGGAAGCCATGCCGGAATGGTTTGTCGAATTGTCGCCGCCGTGGCAGGCGCTGCTGGCGGGCACGTTTACCTGGCTGATGACGCTGACGGGCGCAATTATCGTGTTGCTGCGCAAGGAGTTACCGGGCTGGATGCTGGACTCGATGATGGGATTTGCCGCCGGGGTGATGATCGCTGCCAGCTTTTTCTCGCTGCTGCTGCCGGGCATCGAAATCGCGCGCGCCGAGGAGCGCATGTTGCCGCCCTGGGCGATCATTGCGCTGGCGTTTCTGCTCGGGGCGGGATTTTTGCGGCTGACCGATGCGATCATCCCACACCTGCACCCCGGCTTGAAAAAGCGCGAGGGGCCGGCGACCCCCTGGCGGCGCAGCACACTGCTTTTCAGCGCGATGACCATCCACAACATCCCCGAGGGGCTGGCCATCGGCGTGGCTTTTGGGGCGGCGGGTGCGCAGCTCGACTTCGCGCTCGGGGCGACGCTGGCGGCGGCGGGCGCGCTGGCGCTGGGCATCGGCATCCAGAATCTGCCCGAGGGGATCGCGGTGGCCATGCCGCTGCGGCAGGCGGGCGTCTCGCGCTGGAAGGCCTTTCACATTGGGCACCTCTCGGCCATCGTCGAGCCGGTGGCGGCGCTGCTGGGTGCCTTGCTGGTGATGCAGGTGGAGTTTCTGCTGCCCTGGGCGCTGGCTTTTGCGGCGGGCGCGATGATTTTCGTGGTGGTCGAGGAGCTGATCCCCGAGTCGCAGGCCAATGACCGGATCGACCTCGCGACGCTCTCGACCATCGTGGGCTTTACCGTGATGATGCTGCTGGACGTGGCGCTGGGCTGACCGCTAAGGGCTTGTCAGCAAATAAGTGTAGCAATCCGACTTGTTCTTTTGCCCGCTGACG
>CAYQTM010000300.1:0-3037 GCA_964420355.1 uncultured Opitutales bacterium | reverse complement strand
GACGAGGATTAAAAATCGTTCGGCTACAACGACTTAGACCTATACTCGCCACCTCGCCATGGTAGATTTATTGTGCGGCCCTCTTCCATGCGGTGAGGGAGGCTGACCGGCATGTCCCGTCTCAAGTTGCCTGATTTCGCGAGTTGTGCGGCTCCTCTCTTGCTGACCTTTCTCGAAAACTGGAGCAGCTTATCGCGCCTCTCCTCAATTGGTAGTGAATTCGGGAAAGATGGGTGTGGCTGGAAGACCAAGACTTGCGGCTATGGCGCGCAGAAGTTCGACTTCACTCAAGGTAGCGGTTTCGTCAGCAGCAATAATGCGCTCGCACAGCTGCAGGAATTGGCGGCGAATCCCGAGTGGTGTCCGGCTTAATATTGTGAGCGCTTGGTCAATGTCCTGCAATGTCGCTGAGCTTGCCGGGCGAAGTTGGTTAGTGAAGTATATGGTCAGTTTGCTCGCTTGGTTGAGCAGCGATCCGATGGAGAGGTTGGGTAGCTGCGTTTCCTGTGCGAGTCGCGTCGCTACGATGGAGGCTGCTTTGATGGTGTCACTGGGCGAAGGTTTGGTTCCTCCGGTGATTCTTTCGCCATGCAGTCGACGCTCGATGAGGCGTAAGCTGGCCAGCTCAAATGTGGAGATGTTTTGATCGGCTTCAGCGAGTGCCTTTGCGCAGGCGATGAACTCTTCCCGATCGCTGTGCGCTTGCAGCGCTTCGGTCAGACGCGTGGTCATCAGTTCTAGCAAAACAAGGCGTTCGGCGCGGTCGAGTAGTCTCACCTGATCGGAGTAGGCGCTCACCTGAAGAGTCGAATTTGGGTAAAACTCGCCCAGTAACTGACCCTGCCTGGGAGCCACTGCTTCATCCTTCTGGTAAAGGAGAGCCAAAACAACCAGAAGGCTCTCCGCTGGCCGCGCAAAGGCCTGCGGAAAGGCAGCGGACAAAGTAGCTCTGGTTGAAGCTGCATAGGTCTGGCCTTGCTCGCGAAGCTGGCCGAGGCTTGTGACAAAAAGCCCAGCCGTCAGCATCTTCTGAAACTCGTCGCCCCTGTCGTTGCCAGGCAAGCCCGCTGGAAACACGGCTTGCTTTTTTGCGATTTCTCGCTCTTTCTGCTTCTGCTCGGGGCGTGGACGCGGGCTGATATATTCGCCTTTCCAGTCCTTTAGGATGCGCTCGATACGGTGTTTCAGCGGCGGATGGGTCGCGAGAAATGATACTTCGCTTGCCAGTGATTTCGAGAAAAAGGCGTGGGCAAATTCGCTGGCGTTGGGATGGTGCATGAGGGATCGCTGGGGCATGCCCCCGATCCGGCGCAGGGCGTTGCCAATGCCTTCTGGATTGCGTGTAAACTGCACTGCTGCGGCATCAGCAAGATACTCCCGCTGGCGGGACACGGCAGCCTGAATAAGCCGAGCAAAGAACTCGCCGATGAATCCGATTATCGTGATCAGCACAGCCACCAGTAAGATGGCTATAATCAATGCGCCCGCTCCGCCACCATTACCGCTTCGTCGGCTGCCTCCTCCTCCGCCGACTCGGAAACTGCCGCCGCCGCGCACCCGAGAGCCCGAGCCGTGGCGCAGGATAGCCCAAAAGCCGCGTCCCAGGACGGTGAGCATGACAATGCCAAAGATCCAGCCGCTCAGTTGGGTGCTGATGCGCATGTCGCCGTTGGGAATGTGGCTGAATTCGTGAGCAATAACTCCCTGCAGCTCATCCCGGTTGAGTTGCTCAACCGCGCCACGCGTTACGCCTATCGCGGAATCTTCCAGCGTGAACCCCGCCGCAAAAGCATTCACCCCGGTCTCCATTTCCATGATAAAGACGGCTGGTATAGGCACTCCTGAAGCAATCGCCATCTCCTCGACCACATTCATAAGCTGCCGTTCATCCGGCAACTGGGTCGACGCAAGGATGCGGCGACCTCCCAAGGCCGTGGCGACTCCTTCGCCACCCTTGCGACGCAGTTCCATAATTCGAACGAAGCTCCCGATTGCGATCAACACAACCACAATAACGGTCGTCGTAATTAGCCGATCTGGGTCGATCAACTCAATCTCGGCGGAGGATTCTATTTGATGGTGATAGTAAAAAACACCTCCTGTGACGGCTGCATAGACAGCCATCACGATCAGCACTACGGCCACCCCAAAGTAAAAGAAAAGCAATTTACTGCGGGACTTTGCCTTATCCTGTGCCTCGAAGAAATCCATTGGTCATCCACCACGTCAGCGACGAATGCTTGTAGAGCGCTGGAGTTTTATAGCGAGCTAAGATGCCGCGCCTAAAAAGCAACCTTGGGGGCTTCCTTCTCCGAGGGCGTATCGATCTCAAAATACTCTGCTGGCCTAAAGTTGAAGGCACCTGCAAGAATGACCGATGGAAACTGCTCGCGCTCGGTGTTGTAACTCATAACCGCGTCGTTAAATGCCTGTCGGGCAAAGGCAATTTTGTTCTCTGTTGAAGTCAGCTCCTCGGTCAGCTGCATCATGTTCTGGTTGGCTTTCAGATCGGGATAAGCCTCAGACAAAGCGAAGAAGCCCGACAGTGCCCCCGCCAGACGCCCTTCCGAGGCTTTCAGTTCCTGCATCTTGCCAGCGTCATCCGGCTGAGCCGCCGCCGCTTCCCGTGCCCCAACCGCCTGATTGCGCGCCTGAATCACATTTTCCAAAGTCTCTTTTTCGTGACTGAGGTAGCCTTTGGCTGTCTCGACAAGGTTGGGAATCAAGTCATGCCGCCGCTTCAACTGCACATCGATCTGGGCGAAGGCGTTTTTAAAGCGATTCTTCAGTTGAACCAGCTTGTTGTAAATCGCGACTGCCCAAAGCGCGGCAACCACGAGTAGAAAAAGCAATACCCCGAAAATAATCCAGCCGACCATGCTACCAAGGTAACGCTGCAAGCTGGGATGGCGACAATAATCGAAAGGATTCCGCCCAAGTTTTTCTGCGCTCACCGCAAAACCTGAAAAGCTCTATCACAAGCACTTAGACCTATACTCGCCACCTCACCATGGTAGATTTATACTGCCATGGAAAT
>CAYQTM010000299.1:0-3041 GCA_964420355.1 uncultured Opitutales bacterium | reverse complement strand
AGGTCACGCCTTCGGCAAACACCCGTCCCCGTAAGTCAAAGCTCAGCTCGCCCTTCTCCAGCGCCAGTCCCTCGGCCTCCAGCAGCGTCCGCAGCTGCCCCAGCAGCTCATCCGGCACTGGCAGCCGATCCTCGCGCACGATGAAAACCAGCAACGCCCCCTGCGCCAGCAGCCCGATTCCCAGCCCCAGCCGCAGCAACCCAAGGAGGACTCGCGCCAGCGGTTTCACCATTATTCCGTAGGTTCAGTCTCCGCCTCCGGTGCCACAGCCTCCGCTTCGGCCTCTGGCTCCGCTTCCGGCGCTTCTTCGACTGGCTCCTCAATCGCCTCGGTCGGCGTATAATCTTCAGGCACCGCCTCTTCAAACAAGAAGGGATGCAGCGCATCGATCATCGCCTGCTCCAGCGAAAAAACCACCTCCTCGCGCGGCGATCCGCCCGCCTGAAAGTCCCCGCCCAGCCGCTCGGTCAAAAACAGGCTCCGCTCCTCGCGCTCGGCGCTGTCGGTGCCGCCCGGCAACTCCACGGTCACAATCAGCGTAAACAGCCACGGAATCTCCACCGCATCCTCTGCCAGAAAAGCCCCCGTAAACTCATCCGCCAGATAGCGCTTCACCTCCGGCGCGCGCAACTGCTCCAGCAGCGACTCCGCCGCCGTCTGCGCCTCCTCGCTCGCCAACCGCGCAATCGCCACTCCCCAAAGCTCATCCGGGTTCCGACTCAAATCCAGCCTCGCCTCACCCGTCGCCGTCTCCTCGATCCGCAACCCCGTGATCCGCGCCCCGCTCGGCAGCCGCCACAGCGTGCGGTCGCGATAAGCCAGCGGATCCGTCACCAGTAGACGCGCCGTCCGCAGCGGCAACTGATACACATAGGGCGCATCCGCTCGCTGGGCAAACAGCGCCGTCTCGCCCTCACCCGCCGGACGCGGCCCGCTCAGATTCAGCACCAGCGGCTCCTCGCTGCCCTTCTCGCGAAACTGCACCCGCCACTGCGGCTCCAGCAGCCCAAAGTCCCGCAGCGTGCTCTCGCCCGGCGCATCGCTCACAAAGGCCGCCGCCTCCAGTTGCGCAAACTGCTCCAGCAGCGTTGCAATCCGCTCGGCATCTGCCGCCGTCGTCTGCAAGCCCGCCTCACTCTCCCGCACAATCTCCCACACCCCGCTCTCACGCCGCTGCAGGCGCAGCACCTGCCCGTTGTTATCAATCGTCACGCTCGAAACCGCCGCCGGTCGCAGATCGGCCATAAAGCCGCGCTCCCGCAAGCTCTCCTGCGCATCGATCAGCACATCAAAGGGCTGCGCCAGCACGCTGAACACCGTCGAAGCCCCGTCCAGCCGCGCATAGTAGCGCTTCAGCCCCGTCTCCTCGGGCAGCGCATTGCCGATCAGCAGCGTCTGCCGCCGATTATTCCCCTCCAGCGTCAGCCGCAGCGACGCATTCTGCAAGCCCGTCTCACCACTAAAGTCTCCGGGAAAAAACCGCTCGGCCTGCAGGGCGGTCAGCGTCGCCAAGGTCGCGTTGACCATGCTCGAATCCGCCTCCGCCGCCAGCGGTGCCTCAAAGCGCCAGGTCTCGCCCTCGCGCACCAGCCGCACCGACAGGTCGCCCACCCGCGCAATCCGCATCTGAATCCCGCGCACCTCAAAGGGAGGAATCGTAAAAATATTCGGGTCGCGCAGCGCACTCAGCCCCAGCGCCAGACTGTCCAGCAGCTCGCGCCCGACCACATAAATCGTCGCTTCGTCCGGCCCCAGCAGGTAAACGCGGTTGGCCACCGCCGTCTGCGCGCCCACTGCCAGACTCTCGCTCTCGCCCTCCGTCTCAAAAGTCAGCCGCAGCACCGGCTCCTCCAGCCCATAATCCGCCAGCCCGCGCCCCGCCCGCTCGATCTCCGCCACCGAAAAGCTCACCGGCGTCGCATCAAAGCGCAGGGCATTCAGGATATTATTGACCGCAAAGCTATTCGCCCGCCACTCGACCGGCTCGCGCAGCCGCCACTCGCCCAGCCCCTCGCGCTCCAGCACGCGCCGCTCCTCGATGGCCGAGCCTTCGATCACCAGGCGATCGCTCTCCAGCGCCACGGGGCTCAGCACGGCCGCCCGCTCGACCAGATCGTCGGCATCGCGCTGTCGTTCGAGGTAAATGATCGCGCCAAAGGCGACCAGATTCAGCGCCAACAGGAAAAGGGTCAGTTTAAAACGCATAGGCTTCGACCCATTAAGCACACCAACCGCCCCCGAGTCGAGGCCATCTTCAATCAAAGGCCGAACGGTGTAGCGTAAGCTTGACCTGCGGCGAGCAAGCGGCGAAACTGCCCCCGCTGTATGAAGCAAACTGCCTACTTCATCTGCCTGGGCGTCTTCGCCGTCGGTGCGCTGCTGGTCAATGCGGTGTCGCTTGGGGTGTGCCTGACCGGGCGGGCGGATCGCCACCGCGCGCTGGTGTATGGGCTGATCGCGCGGCTGATGCGCTTCTTTGACTGGCTGATTCGCCGGACGGGTGTTGGCGAGATTGCGCTGCCCGAGCGCTTTGCCGCCGCCGAGCCGGGGCAGCCCGGCACGCTTTTCGTCGCCAATCACACGGGCTTGCTCGACGCGCTTTTCCTGCTGACGCGCATCCCGGAGGGGCAGTTCATTTTCAAGGCCGGGCTGGTGCGCAACCCCCTCTTCAGCCACACGCCGCGCGCGCTGGGCTTTGTCATCAACCGCGCGCATCTCGCCGGGCTGGTTGAGCTGACCGAGTCGCTGCGGGCGGGTCGGCACGTGCTGATTTTCCCCGAGGGCACGCGCACGGAGACGCCGCCGGTCAACCGTTTTCATGCGGGGTTTGCCCATCTGGCGCTCCAGAGCGGGGCGCCGATTCAGCCGATTGTGATTCGCAATCCGGCAGGCGTCTGCGGGAAGAATCGTCCGCTGGGGGCGATGCCGCCGCTGCCCTTTGGCTATCGTTTCGAGCCGGGCACGCCCGTGTTGCCCCAGCCCGGCGCATCGCGCGGCGAGCTGACCCGCCGCCTCGAGACCTATTACCCCGAGGCGCTCGC
>CAYQTM010000298.1:0-3065 GCA_964420355.1 uncultured Opitutales bacterium | reverse complement strand
CACCGAGGCGAGGCCATCTACCAGCGCTTTGGCCGCCAGGACATCACTGCCGACGTCAATTTCACCGACCTCCAAGCCTGGGGCGAGGCCGCCGGACTCCGCACCCGCTCCTGCCAGACCCAGCTCGACTTCCTCCACACCCACCTGCCGCCCGCCACTCTCGAAACCACCGACCCCGCCATCCAGCAGTGGCTCAACCCCTTTGGCGCAGGCGGCGCCTTCAAAGTGCTGGAGCAGATCCGCTGATTTGCCTGCCGTAACCAGTGATCGAACCCCTGAAATAAATGAACCCACGAGTCACAAAAGTTACCGCCGAAGACAACTTCTGCCTGTTGCTGGAATTCTCCAATGGAGCGAGGCGTGAGTTTGATGTGTCTCCCTACCTCGACAAGGGTATCTTCACACAACTGAAAGAAAGAAGCTACTTTCGGCAAGTGCGGGTTTCCATGGGCACTGTCGAGTGGCCAAAAGGTCAGGATTTTTGCCCGGATACCCTGTTCGAAGAGTCGCGAGTCATTGCCGGATCGTAAGGCTCATTTCAAAGCGCTTGAGCAGATCCGCTGACTTCAGCTCAGCGAGTTGTGCAGAGTTGTCCAGTCGTCGAGATTGTTGAGCAGGACGCCTTGCTCGATCGGGGTGTCGGTGGGCAGGCCGATGTCGGCGAGCATCCGCTGGCAGGATTCCGGGCTTTTCTTGCGCTCGACGATGCGGCGGTTGATCTCGGCGATGGTTCCGGGCGAGAGGTCGACGCCCGGTTGCTGGCGCAGCCAGGCCTCGAATTCGAGGTAGCTGGGACGCTGCTCCAGCAGATAGGTGCGCGCTTGTTCGAGGTCGATTTTGAGCGCCTCCAGCACGAGGGTGTCGAAGGTGGGCTGGATCACCTTGTAGCCCTCGGGCAGGCGTCCGCTGGCGGCGAGCCGCGCCTTGAGCCAGAGCCGTGGCAGGTGTTTTACGCCGAGCGGCCCTTCGGTATCCGAGCTGATTAAGGGGATGAGCTTTTCCATAGTTTGCGCAGGTTAGAGAAATTGGGATAGGAAATTGAGCAGGTAGCCGGTGAGCATGATGGCGAAGGCGGTGATGCCGAAGAAAATGGCGATCAGCCCCAGTCGCATGACGCGTCGCAGCATGATGGCCTCGGGCAGGCTGAGCGCCGACATCGCCATCATGAAGGCGAGCGCCGTCCCCAGAGGCACGCCCTTCTCAAAGAGCACCACCGCGATGGGCACAATGGCCGCACAGCTTCCATACATGGGCACGCCCAGCACGGTGGCAATCGGCACCGAAAACACCCCGGTCACCGCCATCGCGTTGTGGATCGTCTCGGCGGGGACAAAGTTGTGGATGAGCGCGCCCACGCCCACGCCCACCAGCACCCAGAGCCAAATCTGCTGGATTACCTTGGCCGCCTCATCCACGCCGAAGCGCAGGCGCTCGACAAAGGTGTAGTGCCTCGCCTCGGTCTTCGCGGCGGCGGATTCGATGATGTCGCGCTCCAGAAAGCGCTCCAGCCGCAGTCGCCCGAGCACGGCACCGCCCACCGTGCCGATGGTCAGGCCGCTCGCCACATAAGCCACCGTGATCGGCAGCCCAAACTCCGCCGCCATGATGATGACGAGGTATTCGTTGATGATCGGCGAGGTGATGAGAAAGGAGAAAGCCACCCCCAGCGGGATGCCCGCCTTCATCATCGTGATAAACAGCGGGATCGACGAGCAGGAGCAAAACGGCGTGATCGCGCCAAAGAGCGCCGCGATGCCGTTTGCCCAAATCCCGCCAGAGCCCATCCAGCGCTTGAGGCGGTCTTCGGGCAGCCAGGTGCGGACAAACCCGATCAGGAAGATCATCACCGCCAGCAGCCCGAAGATTTTCAGGGTGTCGTAGATGAAGAAGTGCAGGGCAGCCCCGAGGGTCGACTCGGGATCCAGCCCCAGCCACTGGTAAACCAGCAGATTGGCAAAGGCGTCAATCATCACAGGGAAGGGTCAGGCAGGGTTTGCAGCAGGATTAGCAACAGCTTGTCTTTTTCGCCCCGCCTTTGCAGCAGTCGTCGTCTTTGCGGGATTCGCCATCCTTGCAGCACTCTGGGTCATCCTTGCAGCACTCCTCGTCTTTAGTGTCGCCGCAGCCACAGCGCTTGCTCTCGGCTTTCTCTTTGAGGGAGGCGTCCAGCTTGGCAAATAGGCGCCCAAAAAAGCCGGGCTTCTTGGTTTCGCTGCTCTCGCAGCACTTTGTTTCTTCGGTAGTAGTCATGTTATGCTTAGGTTGAAAAAGTTTGGTTTTCCGCGAGGAGGGTCTTGGCGCAGGGCGAGTCTTCCGCCTGCAAGCGGGCGATCAGCGCCTCGCGCTGGCGGAGGTCGGCGGCAAAGCCCAGTTCCTCGCTTGCACAATCAAGCAGGCACTGCATATTCGCTTCGAGCAGACAATGATCGGGCTGAGCCAGCCGATAGATCATCCACTGCGCCTGACGCTCGGCGGCCAGAATCCCCAGCTCCTTCATATAGCGGAGCTGCTTCGACATCTTGATCGAGTCGCAATCGAGGATTTCGACCAAGTGGCAGACACAGAGCGGCCCGGGACGCAGCAAATTGAGGATGCGCAAACGCAGCTCATCGCAGAGGCACTTGTATGTGGCCACAATGTCCATGCTTGTGAAATTACGAAAAACAGTAATTGCCGTCAACTGCAAATACAAAAATTTGCAAAAATCCCGGCTCCTCCCAAAATCTCAGTCGATTCGTCAAGATTCTGCTTTCCCTTGACGGTGGCTGTGTTACGCTTCGGGCTAAATCCCATGAAGAAACACTGGACAGAGATCGTGGCGGGGCTCTTTGTGCTGGCTGGTCTGGCGGTGCTGCTGTATCTGGCCGTGCAAGTGGGCGGCGTCAGGGTGGATTTGGCCAAGAGCATCAGCCTGACCGCGCGCTTTACCGATGCCTCGGGCGGGAAAGCGGGCCACACGGGGAGGGTCGGGGGCGGTGCGGTGGGCGCGGATCTCGGTGTCCGGATAGGGCTCGCGGCCGTACTCGACGATGCTGCGCGCCAGTTGCGATATGGCCTCGCGTTCG
>CAYQTM010000297.1:0-3070 GCA_964420355.1 uncultured Opitutales bacterium | reverse complement strand
CGGCCCGCGGCGGGCGGTCTTGGGCTGTTCGGCCAGCCAGACCGAGGCGTCCTCAACCGACAAGCCCGACAGACCGCTCAGGCGCCGGTCGTTCACATTAAAAGCGAAGAGCGAAGGTGCCAACGGCTCGATGGTGTGTCCCAGCGCGGTCAGCCGCCCGACCAGCCCCGAGCCCTTGAGCGAGCCCGCCGCCAGACAGAGCCGGTCGACCCACGCCGCGGAGCCGTCCTCCAAATCCAGCCGAAATCCCGCACCCACTGGCTCGAAAGTGCGCAGCCCATAACTCTTGCGCAGGCGCACGCCCGCCTTTTCCGCCGCCGTCATCAGACAGTCGATAATCGTCTGCGAGTTATCGGTCACCGGAAAGATCCGCCCGTCCGGCTCGGTTTTCAGCTTCACCCCACGCTCTTGAAACCACCGCACGGTATCCTCCGGCTGCCAGCGATGAAAAGCCGCCCGCAACTCCTTCGCGCCGCGCGGATAATGGGTCGCCAGCACCCGAGGATCAAAGCAGGCATGGGTCACATTACAGCGCCCGCCCCCCGAAACCTTCACCTTCGATAAAAACCGCCGCCCCTTCTCAAAAACCGTCACCTCAGCCCCCGGCGCGGCCTCCGCCGCCGTCACCGCCGCATAAAAACCCGCCGCACCCCCGCCAATGATGGCGATTCGCAGAGCTGGCCGGTCATCCTCGGGCATTGGTGTGTGAGAAGGGTAGGGCGGGGATAGTTCTGAGTTCTAAGTTCCGAGTTCTGAGCATGAGATGACTACGATTGCTGGCTACAAAAACTTTGACCAAAGAACGCCAAACGCTGAGACGCGCCAATCACCCTTCCTCAACTTTGCAGTTGCTCAGAACTCAGAACTGATAGCTCAGAACTATTGACTCAGCAGATCGAGAGCACCTTCTCGATAATCCGTTCGGCGTTGGGGAGCTGGATTTTCTCAAGCGGCATAGAGTAGATGGCGGGGGCGTCGATGGCTGTGACGCGGAGGATGGGGGCGTCGAGGTAATCGAAGGCTTTGCACTGAAGCATGGAAGCGATCTGCGCGCCGACCCCGAGGAAGGGCTTGTTTTCTTCGACGTAGATGGCGCGGTGGGTCTTTTTGACTGAGTTGAGGATCGTCTCCTCGTCGAGCGGGCGGATCGAGCGCAGGTCGACCACCTCAGCAGAGATTTCGTGCTCCTTTTCCAGCTTTTCCGCCGCCTGCAGGCATGTCAGCACCGCGCGCCCGTGGGCGATCAGGGTGATGTCCTCGCCCTCGCGCTTCACATCGGCGACGCCCAGCGGGATGGTGTATTCCTCCTCGGGCACCTCCCACTCCATGCCGTAGAGCACGGTGTTTTCCATAAAGTAAACGGGGTCGTTGTCGCGAATAGCCGTCTTGATCAGCCCCTTGGCGTCGTAGGCGGTGGCCGGGCAGACCACCTTGAGGCCGGGGTTCATTGCGCAGGAGCCCTCGGGCGTGTGGCTGTGCGTGGCGCCGACGTTGGTGCCGCCATTGGCCGGGCCGCGGATGACAATCGGGCAGTTGATCAGCCCACCCGACATGTAGCGCACGGTGGCGGCATTGTTGATCATCTGATCCCAGGCGACATAGGCAAAGCTGAAAAACATCAGCTCGATCACCGGGCGCACGCCCAACATGCTCGCGCCGATCCCCATGCCGATGAAACCGGCCTCGCTGATCGGCGTATCGACCACCCGCTTGTCCCCGTATTTCTTCCAGAGACCCTCGGTCACTTTATAGGCACCATTATACTGAGCGACTTCCTCGCCCATCAGCACGACATTCTCATCGCGCTCAATCTCTTCGGCCAAGCCCTGCTTGAGCGCCTCTCGGTAGGTCAATTTCGGCATTACCCTCCGATAAAAACCAATTTCTCCAATTACGCCAGCGCGATTTTGAGTGTTTTGCCCAATCGCTGGCGACTTTTGCCACCATGCGCGCTGGCTAGGAGTGCGGGGCGTCGCCGTAGAGCGCGCAGGCGGTGTCGTGCCAGGAGAGGCTGGAGGCGAAGCGAAAACCGTTGGCACCGAGCTGCTTGCGGCGTTCGGGCTGCTCGATCAGCTCTTGCAGGGCGCGGCTGAGACCCGCGATGTCGCCGGCTTCGGCCAGCAGCCCCGTCTCGCCCTCGCGGATGGCGTCTTCGACGCCGCCCGTGCGAAAGCCCACTACGGGCAACCCGACTGCTGAGGCCTCGATGTAGCTCAAGCCGAAGCCCTCGATGCTGTTGCCCTGCTGCTGGCTGGCCATCACAAAGATGTCGGCCTGCGCGTAGAGGGTGTCGAGCATCTCCTGCGACACCGCGCCGAAGAAACGCACCTCGAAGGGGCTTTCGTGCCCGAGCGCCTGGAGGCGGCGCATGTAAGCGCGGTTGACGACCGGTCCGGCCACCCAGTATTCAATCTGAGCCTGAAGCGCCTCGGGCAGTTGCTGGAGCGCCTCGATCACCATCTGCTGCCCCTTGCGCGGGTGGATGCGCCCGACGGTCAGCAGGATGACGCGCTCGCTGGGTTCGGTCTCGGGCGGCTGCTCCGGCGCGGGTGAGTCGGCGACGATGTGCTTTTTGACCAGCTCGCGCGGCGCGCCGGGGATGCAGCGCAGCTTGGGCGCGGCCTCCGGAAAACGCGCCTTCAGCAGCTCGGCGTTATAACGCGACAGCACATGGATGCACTCGGCACGCCGCAAAAGCCTCCGCATCAGTAACTTGCGGTGCGGGAGCGACGAAAACAGCAGGATGTCCGACCCATGCAGCGTAAGAATCAGCCGATGCGACAGCACCAGCGGCAGCCACTGCAAATACAGCATGGTGGCCAGCGGCCCGGGCTCGGCAATATGGAGGATGCAGTCGCGAAATGGCGGTGTGCCACTTAGAATCTCCTGCGCCAGCGCCACCCGGTCACCCCAGCCTCGCGTGCCGTGCATAGGGATGCGCCGCAGGGCAAACGGCCAGCTGGGCTCGGCTCCCACATCGGGCGGACTGGGGTAGTCTGGCACCCACACGGTCACCGCATAGCCCGCCTGCGCGGCGGCCTGCGCCATCTGCCCGCCGTATATTCCCGCC
>CAYQTM010000296.1:0-3071 GCA_964420355.1 uncultured Opitutales bacterium | reverse complement strand
ATCAGCCCGCAAAAGCTCCGCGAGGACACCAACCGCTACGCCCACAGCCTCAAACAGCGCAGCACCCCCATGATCGAAAACTGGCTAAAAACACGCTGAAAAAGCGAAATGCCTTCTGACTTCTGACTTGTGACTTGTGACTTGCCACCTACTCGCCTTTACGGTGGATGATGGGCGTGTATTCGCGCTTATTGGCACCGGTGTAGATTTGGCGTGGGCGATGGATGCGATCCTTTTTGGCGGTGGCGATTTCGCGCCAGTTGGCGATCCAGCCCGGCATGCGCCCGATGGCGAACATCACGGTGAACATCTCCGTCGGGATGCCGATGGCACGGAGGATGAGTCCGCTGTAGAAATCGACGTTGGGGTAGAGCTTGCGCTCGACGAAATAATCGTCCTGCAGCGCGGATTGTTCGAGCTTGCGCGCGATGTCGAGCAGCGGATCTTTCTGGCCGAGGCTGCTGAGCACCTTTTCGGCGGCTTTGCCGAGGATCTTTGCGCGCGGGTCGTAGCTGCGGTAAACACGGTGGCCAAAGCCCATCAGGCGCGCCTTGCCGTCCTTCGCCGCCTGAATGAAGCGTGAGCCGTCGTCGCCCGACTTGTGGATGTCTTCCAGCATCTGAATCACGCGCATATTGGCACCGCCGTGGAGCGGCCCCCAGAGCGCGCAGACGCCCGCCGAGATGGAGGCAAAGAGGTTCGCGCCACCGCTGGCAACCATGCGCACCGTCGCCGTAGAGCAGTTTTGCTCGTGGTCGGCGTGCAGGAGGAAGAAGAGGTCGAGCGCGTGCGCCAGCCCATCGGCGTCGATGTAGTCGTTGTAAGGCTCCGAGAACATCATGTGGAGGAAGTTCTCGGTGTAACGGAGGTCGCGCTTGGGATAGACGAAGGGCAGACCCCGCTTCATGCGGAAGGCCATCGCTGCGATCGTGCGCACCTTCGAAATCAGCAGCGCAGCGGCATCGTCGAAGTGGGCGATGTCGGTCTCGCGGTCATTGGTGCTCATCTCGGGATAGTAAGCCCCGACCGAGTTCATCATGGCCGAAAGGATGGCCATGGGGTGGGCGTCGGGCGGAAAGCCATCGAAGTGGCTGTTCATGCCGACGTGAATGTTGGCGTTACGGTGGACGCGCAGGCGCCAGTCCTCGTATTGCTCCTTGGTAGGCAGCTCGCCGTAGATGACGAGGTAGGCGGTTTCGAGGAAGGTGGAGTGCTCGGCCAGCGCCTCGATGGGGTAACCCCGGTGGCGCAGCACGCCTTTTTCGCCATTGATGAAAGTAACGTCGCTCAGGCAGGAACCGGTGTTGCCGTAGCCCTCGTCAAAGGTGATGTAGCCGCTGTCCTTGCGCAGCGTTCGCGTGTCGATGGCGCGCTCGCCCTCGGTGCCCTCGATGATGGGGTATTCGAGGGTCTGGTCGGGCAGTTCGATTTTGGCGACTTGCTTGAGCTGGTGGTCGGAGGGATCAGGAGCCATCGGATGTATCGGCAGTAGTGGTTGAACGGTGCGCGACGGCGGGCGGCTAGGCCGTCTCCGCCGAGGCTGCTTGGCACAGGGTCACGAAATTTTGATAGAGTTGCAAGCCCTTGGCCTGACTTTTTTCGGGGTGAAACTGGGTGGCATAGCAGTTGCCGCGCGCGATCGCGCTGGTGAAGGCTCCGCCGTAATCGGTCTCCAGCCAGACAAGCGCGCGCTCGGGGGTCTCGACGTAGTAACTGTGGACGAAGTAAAACTGGTCGCCCGCCGCCAGCCCCGCATTGAGCGGCGTATCGAGCTGCGGCTGGATGCTGTTCCAGCCCATGTGCGGCACCTTGAAGCCCGTCGGCAGCCGAAAGCGCCGCACGCGCCCAGGGAAGATGCCGAGCGCGGGAGTGTCGCCTTCCTCGGAATGCTCGAAGAGCGCCTGCAAGCCGAGGCAGATACCAAAAAACGGGCGGTCGGCGGCGATCCACTCGCGAATCGCGCGGTCGAAACCGGTCTCGCGCAGACGCGCCATGCAATCGACAATCGCGCCCTGCCCAGGGAAGGCCACCCCCTGAAAACCGCCCAGCGCCTCCGGGGAATCAACCAGCGCCACCTCTGCCCCGACATGCTCGAAAGCCTTGGTTACGCTCCGCAGATTCCCCATCCCGTAGTCAATCACCGCAATCCGCGGCGCCTGCGCACCCATATCCATCCCCCCACTACTAGAGACAGACCGCCCAAAACGCAAAGCGGAAAACTTTGCCAGTTGCCGCACGGCGCTTTTTCTCTTTATCTGGGAGTGATTACGGCTTGACAGGGCGCGGTTTGCCGACTTTGATCTATCGCTTTTCCTTAAACCACGGATAACCTTTCTTTAGTTACAACATGGCACTCCGCATCCGTCTTCAGCGCGCCGGCAATCGCCACCGCCCCATTTTCCGCATCGTCGTCGCCGAAAACCTGGCTCGTCGCGACGGGCGTTTCGTCGAAATTCTCGGCACTTATAACCCGCAGGCGAAGAGCCAGGACGATGAAATCATCGTCAAGAAAGATCGCTTTGACTACTGGATGAGCGTGGGCGCCAAGCCCAGCGACACCGCGAAGACGCTGATCAAGCGGATTCAGAAGATGAAGGCGAAGGAAGCGGAGGCTGCACCCGCCGCCACGGCTTCGGCTGCCTCTTAACCCGCCTTTGCCGCGACCCCCTTTCGCGCCATGATTTCCGAGCTGCGTCACGATGCCTGCCGCCCTCAAGATCGACTTGTTGACCCTTTTCCCGGAGATGGCGAAGGGCTTTGTCGCAGAGAGCATGCTGGGGCGCGCGGCGCGGCGTAACCTGTTGGAGATCAACGTCCTCGATCTGCGCGAGTGGACGGAAGATCGGCATCAAACGGCGGATGATCGCCCCTTTGGCGGCGGTGCCGGGATGCTGCTCAAGCCCGAGCCGCTTTTCGCCGCGATCGAGAGCCTGAAAACGCCCGAGAGCACGGGCATTTACCTGACGCCCGACGGCTCCGAGACCCCTTCCACCCCGCCCGCCCGCGAGCTGGCCGAGAGCCGCCACCTGATTCTGCTGAGCGGCGACTACGAAGGCATCGACCCGCGGGTG
>CAYQTM010000295.1:1898-3089 GCA_964420355.1 uncultured Opitutales bacterium | reverse complement strand
CTGCCGGCAGGAAGTGCAATACGGTCTAACATAAGCCGTCCAGAGAAAGGCATTCCGCCGCAGATGCAAGGGAAAACCGGATAGCGCCGCCATAACGTTCACGCGCCCTTGGGTTATGCGCAAAAAAAGATGCCGGGGAGGCGGATCATGTCCGCCGCCCCGGCATCGGTGTTTTAAGGATTTATCTTAGCGGCAGGATGCCGCTGCTCCTTTAGCCTTCGGAATTCGGCGTGCGAATTTCGTTGACCATGACGACTTCGGAGCCGTCGATGCTGGCTTCGTAGCCTTCAATCACAATTTCCTGGCCTTGCTCGAGTTCGATGTTCTCGAAGCCGCTGCTCTGGCCGAGGTTCAGGATGGTGCTGTCGCCATCGGCGAGGGCGAGCTTGACCAAGGTGTGGGTGCCTTCCTGACCGTTTTCGGCGTCGCGGAGGCGCACTTGCTTGATGTCTTCGATCTTACCGCGGGTATAGACCTGAAGGTCGTTCTCGCTTAGGCGCTTGCGCATCTCGTTGTAGTCGGGACGCTCATCGCCCTGTGCGATGGTTTCACGGCTCTGCTGGAAGTCGCGCTCAGCTTTTTCCTTCATCTGCTTCTGCTTGCGCTGATCGCTGCTCTTCTTGCTCTTCTTGTTCTTTTCGCTGTCTTTCATCCAGCGCTGGGTTTGACGAGCGTCGCGGCTGGTGTCGGCCATCATAAAGGCCGCTCCGGCCGGGGCTTCCTGATAGCGCTCGGAGAGGAATCCGACGCCGGGTTCGCCTTGGCCTTCATACCAGGCACGGTCGCGGTTCTGCGGCAGGTTGGCCTGGGCTTCGCGGCTCATGGACTCGGTGGAGATGCGCACTTTCTGCGCCATCAGCACTTCCTTGTCATTGATCTGCTCGGTGTTGCCCCAAACGCGAATCTGGTCGCCTTGTTCGAGGTCAAGCTCCTCCAGGGAGCGGGTGTCTTCGCCGAGGCTGACGATCTGGGACTGGCCATCTTCCATCTTAATCTTCACGAAGGTCTGTTCGCTCTTACGGTTCTGCGGGTCGCGCAGGTTCACGCGGTTGAAGCCTTCGATCTGGCCTTCGAGGGCGAGATTCTGCTGGTCGTTGCGCTGCTGGTTCCAGTTGCGCTCGTTGTCTTCATTGGCGCTCTGGTTCTGGTTGTTGCGCTCATTCTGGCTATACTGCTGGTTCTGGTCGGAAC
>CAYQTM010000295.1:0-1798 GCA_964420355.1 uncultured Opitutales bacterium | reverse complement strand
GCTGCTGGCTGAGGCTCTGCTTGGGCGTCAGCTCAACCGTCTTGAAGCCTTCGATCGTGCCGGCAATGGTCACCGTCTCGGGGACATCCACCGCATAAATGCGAGTGGTGGAGACATACATATCGGCGTCGCCCGTCTCACGCTGGATGTCTTGATTCTGCCGATCCTGTTGGCTCTGCTGGTTGCGCTGAGTCTGCTCATTTTGCGCATCGCGGTTATAGTTCTGAGCGATGACCGCGGTCACACTCAGCGAAGCGGCCGACATGGCGGCCAGGGTTTTTATAAGTTGCTTATTCATTATATTTTTTAGCGTTATTTATTGCTATTAAATGGTTAGTTGACGATGGAGGAGCTTAGACTTCGTCTTCCCAGAAATCATCATTCTCCCAGGATTCTTCTTCCCAGAAGTTTTCGTTATCATCACCGTATTCCCAGGCGACGAAAACTTCGTCATTTTCGAATGGCTCGTTCCACTCGAGATCGTCTTCGAGGTTGGCTTCGTTGTTCTCCGTGTAATACGGATCGTTTTCGAAATCATCGTCGAACCAGTCGGTGGGGTCATACCACTCTTCGTTGTATTCTTCTGTATCTAGATCGCTGTCATAATCTTGTGCGACCAGGAAGACGCCGAATAGACCGACGGTGACTCCGAGTAGGAGTATGCGGGTTTGCTTTAACATAGTAGTGTTCATGGAGTTTTTGTTGGTGAATGCTCTTTTTCGTTTGAGCGCCTCTATCCACGCACCCTATGTGCCAATTTTAGTAAATATTATGTAAGCGCTTCAAAGCGACACGCTTATAGATATCCGTTCTCCTAAATGCCCGTCGACTCGTGTGGCATTCAGCGCAATGCAGGCTAAATGCGATGCGCTTTCTCAGAATGCAAGGGTGAGTTAGGTGCAAAAAGTCGAAGGCACTTTGCCAGAAGCTGCGCGAAACCCAAACCCCGCCCGAAAAAAGCCCGGCTAATAGCTGCGTTAGCGCGATTGACTCAACAGCAGCCGCTCCCATGTTGGGGGCTTTCCTGTATCACTATGATTAAAAAACTCCTCACAGAACTGATCGGAACGTTTTTTCTGGTTTTCACTATCGGGCAAGTGGTGATTCCGCCGGGTGCGGATGGTCTGGCACCCATTGCGATTGGCATGGCGCTGATCGTGATGGTTTACGCAGGCGGGCACCTGAGCGGATCGCATTACAACCCGGCGGTCACCATCGGAGTGTGGCTGCGTGGTGCCTGCCCGGCTAGCGACATCCTGCCCTACATCACGGCGCAGGTGGTTGGTGCGCTGGGTGCAGCGGCCAGTGTAATGTGGCTCAAGCCCGACTATACCGAGTTTCTGGCTGGTCTGGGCGGCCACGCGCCGGTGCCTGCGATGTATGCCGAGTTCCTCTTCACCTTTGCGCTGGTCTGGGTGATCCTGAACGTCGCGACGGCTAAGGCCAACGAGGGCAACTCCTTTTACGGGCTGGCGATCGGCGGCACGGTGATGGTCGGTGCCTTTGCGGTCGGCACGGTCTCGAGTGCGGTCTTCAACCCGGCAGTGGCGCTGGGTCTGATGACGATGGGCTTGCTGCCCTGGGGCAGCCTCTGGATTTACCTGATAGCCAACTTCAGCGGCGGGGCACTGGCGGCTGCCGTCTTCATCATCTGCCACCGCGACTCGTAAGCGTCCGGTTGGCGACCCACTATCCATTCCGTGTCGAGTCGGGTAGTATGAGCCGATGAACGAGAGAGCTTATGTAGAGCGTGTCCCAAAAGGGGCATTTGGCGGGGTTGATTGACGGAGGCTGGATC
>CAYQTM010000294.1:0-3091 GCA_964420355.1 uncultured Opitutales bacterium | reverse complement strand
TCTTGGCAAGCTGGCCGAAGGATCCTGATATCGTTGTATCTCGCTCCCTGTGGCATGAGAAATGCGGCTCAGCCGCATCTCGGCGCGCCGAGTAAAATAAAAGTAAAGCCCGAGCACACTCAGGGGCAGCTTCCATTTCATCGCTCTCGGACGCTTTCGAGGCCGTGCGATGTGCGGATTGTTGACCCAAAGTGACCCTGTTCGCCAAATTTGCTTGAAACACTTCGTAAATACTTAAAATCTGTTAATAGTTAACCAAAATGGGAAAAGATCTTCTTATAAAATCTTCGGAGAACCGTCAAAAACGATTAAATTCTGGCTACGCCCGTCCGACCCTTACTACAATGCGATTTACACTTGTGGAGGATACCCCTGCCAACACTTTTACCGACCTATCCCTGATCGCCCAGCACTTGGGCGACGGCGTGGTGGTGCTGGACGCCTCGGGCACGATTTTGTGGGCCAACCCTGGCTTCTGCGACTTGGTGAATGCCGACGACGCCGAGGAGCTATGCGGGCGGGTGCACAGCAGCATGCTCGACACTGAGCAGACTTGCGATCAGCACCTTCGCAGGCTCAAGCTGGCCTTGGCCGATGGGCAGGAGGCTCGGGTAGAGCTGTGCCGCAAGCGCCTCGACGGGGGAGAAGTCTGGACGGAGGCCACCATCTCGCCCATCCGCAAACACGACGGACACCTGTCCTATTTTATCGTGGCGGAGCGCGACATCACTGAGCGTCACCAGCGCGAAGTCCACATGGAGCGCCAGATGGTCGGCCTGTATAAAGTGCTGCTCGAATCCACGCGCGACGAGGACACTTCCTACCCCTACTCGCTGCCGGACGAGTCCAACGACCAGAATTGAGCGGCGTCTGGGTTAGCGCCCGGCCTTGGTTTCGCGTTTGAGCTTCTTCAGGCGCGTCTCGATCTTTTTGACGACGCGCGGTGTCATGCGGTCGATGAAGAGCACGCCATTGAGGTGATCCACCTCATGCTGGATGCAGCGCGCCAGAATGCCGTCGCAGAGCAGCACATGCGGCGCGCCATCGAGGTCCTGATAATCACAGCGGATGCGCTCCGGGCGCTCGACCACCCCGCGGATATCGGGAAAGCTCAGGCAACCCTCCTCCATCGACTCGACCGGCTCCGGCTCGGGCGTCACCTTGGGATTCAGCAGCACCAGCGGCATGAACAGATCGAGCGGCGGCTGCCGCCCGTCCAGCTCCCAGAAAAAATCGGGGCGCGTGCCGTCTGGAGGACTGACATCCACCACGCAAAGCATCAACGCTTCATCAATCTGCTGCGCCGCCAGACCAATCCCCTCCGCCGCATACATTGTTTCCAGCATATGCTCGGCCAGCGCCCGCAGCTCCGCCCCAAACTCCGTCACCTCGACCCCCGGCTGCCGCAGAACCGGCTCCCCATACTGTGTAATTCGTAGCCGCATCCCAGCAGTATCCCCACCAGCCCCCGCAGGTCAACGCCATTACCGACCCGTATAAGTTGACTTTTGGCATTTGTTTCGCCATTTTGCGACTCAAAATGGAATTGGTGCCGCGATTTATTGATCCTCCCAAGGGTCATTTCTTTTTGCTGGGTCCTCGAGGAACCGGCAAGACGCTGTGGACGCGCGAGCGCTTTCCTGAGGCGCTGGTGGTGGATTTGCTCGATCCTGCGACTCACCGCGAAATGGTCGCGCGCCCCGAACGACTGAGCGAACTTGTTTTGGGAAATAGCCGCCGCCAAGCGGTCATCATTGATGAAATTCAAAAAGCCCCAGAGTTGTTAGAAGTCGTTCATGCCTTGATCGAAAAAAAAACGGGACAGCAATTCATCCTTACGGGATCAAGCGCACGCAAGCTGAGGCGTGCGGGCGTCAATTTGCTCGGCGGCAGGGCTATGCACCTGTCGATGCATCCCTACATGGCGGTTGAGCTCGGCAAAGCCTTTGAGCTGAGTAAAAGCTTGAAATATGGCACGGTGCCGCTGATCTGGGGCTCGGGTGAGCCCGACAAATCACTGGCAGCCTACAATGGACTTTATTTGAAAGAGGAAGTTCAACAAGAAGGTCTGGTGCGCGATGTTGGTGCCTTTGCGCGTTTTCTCGAAGCGATGAGCTTTTCACATGCAGCAGTGCTAAACCTGAGCAACGTAGCTCGAGAATGCCAAGTGCAGCGCAAGACTTGCGAAGGCTACCTGCAAATTTTAGAAGATCTGCTACTGGGCTTTCGACTCGAAGTTTTTACCCGACGCGCGAAGCGCGAGTTGGCTACACACCCGAAGTTCTACTTCTTCGATACCGGCGTCTTTCGAGCCAACCGCCCCAGTGGGCCACTGGATTCACCCGAAGAAATCGAAGGAGCGGCGCTGGAAGGGCTGGTGGCTCAGCATTTGAGAGCTTGGTGCGACTACGCCAAAGGCAACCACAAAGCGCACTACTGGCAGACTCGATCGCAAGTTGAAGTGGATTTCGTTGTCTACGGCGAATCCGGTATCTACGCGATCGAAGTTAAGAATGCATCGCGCATCCGACCTGAAGAACTGCGCGCGCTACAAGCCTTCGGAGAGGACTATCCGAATAGTATAAGGATCCTGCTCTATCGCGGAGATGAGAAATTAAAGCGCGACGGCATGCTATGCATCCCCTGCCAGGATTTCCTCTCGCAGTTGCATCCAGAAAATCCACTTTACAGCGAATAACTTTCGGGAAAACAGGAAGGAATTGAACTACGAAACGACATTGGAGCGATTCATAAAATCAGGATTCGCGCGACCGACTCAATTCCCTCAACGAATCCAAATCCCCCCGTATAAGCGCCAACTTCTTCGCACGTGACCACTTCTTGAGCTGTCGCTCGCGCTTCACAGCAACCCCAGGCTCCATCGGCCCTTCCGTATAGACCAACTCGAATTCCTTCAACTGCTGCGCCTGCCGCGAGCCCTTCCCTTCCGCATGGCACCGAACGCGCGCAGCAACATCATGTGTTTGCCCAACATACAGCATCCCATTACGCATCAGTAACATATAAACCCAACAAAGCCCAATGGCACTCGGTTAAGACCTGATTCGATGTTTTTTCTTGAAGAAAAAGC
>CAYQTM010000293.1:0-3099 GCA_964420355.1 uncultured Opitutales bacterium | reverse complement strand
GGGGTGATGCCACAGGAGTGGATCACGGTGAAATACTTCCTGAAACACGAGTGGCCGCGCCCGGTAGGACGCCCCGATAGCCTGCCGGGGCGCATCTAGCGGTGGACGAATGACCGCCGCCAGCACGAAAAATTCCGCAAGGTGATGCGCAACAAAAAACCGCGCGGCCACCCCCCCGACCTCCTCGAACGCCTCTGCGCCCTGGTCGATGAACGCAACGCCCAATCCTGAGCGCCGCGAACACATCCGCGCCCGCCTCTACCTCGAAGCCGTCCTCCCCGCAGCAGGCAGGATGGCCAACGAGGTCGATACGCCGCCCACAAGTTCCCTCTGCCTGCAAGCCCAAGGCATCGCATTTGTGAGTCTATTATATGCTGATAAATGTATATACTTTAAGACGTATATTCACAAAGTAAACCATGATGCAGCGAGTGCCATAGGAGACGAAGTAGCCAGAATGGAAAGCCGCAGAGCGGCGGCAGATTTCAGCCGTGCGCGTAAGCCCACGGAACCTGGGGATGCCGATATTGAGCCGCATCGCGGCGGCAGAATCTTTGGCAAACCATTTCTGTCGCCGCTACGCGGCTGTATATATATCCTACTTCGATCCGTGGGCTTACGCCCACGGCTAAAATCTGCCACCGCGATGCGGCTATACTTCAAACGGCCTGCGGATGTGGGGCGCTTGTTCGAGGGCAAGTTCACCCTGCCGAGGCCATCGAATGGGCTACTCATACGGCCTTGGCGACTGCACCCGCTGATTCGGGCAGGGAGCAAGCTCGCTCAGATGCTGGATTTTGAAAGAGCTTCCCGCGCGGGCAATGCGGGACTGGTGCGCTATGCGAATGCCTTGCTGGATGTCTCCGCACGGGCGCTGGTTATCCTTCAGGAAGAAAAAGAACCCGCCGTTCTCGCCTATGCGAAGGCCGCCGAAGGCAAGTTCATGCTGCTGCGCTGCGCGGACGATTCTATTATACCATTGTCGGTATATTCTGAAGAAGGTATCTTAAAATGGCATCGAGGTGATCCCTCCACGCCACCCAGCTTCACTTTAGAATTTAAAGACATCGCCACCCTTGCGACGGCGCTGGCGCAGCGCAACGATCCCCACCGCGACCTCGGTAGCGGCACCATCCGCCTGCGGGGCAACATCCCGCTCGCGGAGAAATTCGAGCAGGCGCTCGACCGCATCGCTGCTTACATCCCGCCCCGGTAACAGATTAAGGTTGCGCTTTGGGCGAAGGATCCTCCCAATGAAGGCATGAGCCAGACGGACGATCGGTTGGAGCGAATTTTCGAGATGCAGGACGAGCTGAACCGCCGCATTGGGGTGGAGATGGACAAGCTCGACGAGGCGGGCAAAACCGAGTGGGTGCTCAACTACACACGCGCCATGCAGCAGGAGCTGGCCGAGTTGGTCGACAGCGTGCCCTGGAAGTGGTGGGCGCGCTACCAGAAATTTGACGAGCAAAACGCCAAGGTGGAGGTGGTCGACCTCTTTCACTTCCTCATCTCGCTTGCGCAGGTGCTCGGCATGAGCGCCGAGGACGTCTATCAGGCCTACCTCGCGAAAAACAAGGTCAACCACAAGCGCCAGGAGACCGGCTACACCGCCAAGGACGCCGAGGACTCCCGCCACATCTGACGGTGCCATCGCTGGCGCAAATGGGCGCGGTTGGGGTTGACCTGAGGCGGGCGGGTTGGCCTAATGGGCGTATGTTCGCCGATTGGTCTTTGCCTGGGTTGGCCTCGCTTTATGTGGTGCTGGGGTTGGGGCTGATCTTTGTCTTCTGGATGTGGTCGGACTTTCAGGATCGGCGGCGGCAGCGTGAGCGCTCGGAGAATACCGTTTTTCACTGCATCCACTGCGAGCACCTCTATCTGGAGCCGCGGATTAAAGAGGTGGCGCGCTGTCCGCGCTGCGGGCGGGATAACCTGCGCCTGCGATTCTGAAGCCCTGACCCGATGGCGACCGAGGACTCAGATGGGGCGGCGCGGGTGGTGGATGTGCTGCCGCTGGCGGCGCTGGATCGCTCGCTCGCCTATGCGGTGCCAGAGCGGCTGCGCGAGGAGCTGCGGCTGGGGTCGCTGGTGCGGATACCGCTGCGGAATCGGGCGGAAATGGGCGTGGTGTCGCGGCTGGAGTCGCGCGAGCAGGTGTCGCCCGACAAGCTGAAGCAGGTGCAGGCGCTGGTGCATGAGGAGCCGGTCTTGACGCCCGAGCTGCTGCGGCTGGCCGAGTGGATGCGCGGGTATTACGCGGCGCACACCGAGTCGATTCTGGAGGCGATGATCCCGGCGGCGATCCGCAAGGGCGCCAAACCGAAGATCCAGCGCTTCATCGCCGCTGGGCGTGCGCCCGATGCCGAGGAGCTGGCCGCGCTGGAGCGTCGGGCGCCCAAGCAGGCGGCGCTGCTCCAGTTTTTGCAGCAGCAGATGCGCCCGCAGCCGCGCCAGAAGGTGTTGGAGCGCCTGAAGGTGGGCGCGGCAAGCTGCGACAGCCTGGTCGAAAAGGGGCTGGTGGCGGAGTCGACCGAGCGGGTCGAGCGCTCGGCCTACGACGATCCCTTTGCGGCGGCGGAGACGGTAGCGAGCCATGTGGAATTTGATCTGACCGAGGGGCAGGCGGCGGCGGTGGCCGACATCAACCGCGACCTCGACGCCGGGGTGTTCGGCGTGCGGCTGATCCACGGGGTGACCGGCTCCGGCAAGACCGAGGTCTATCTGCGGGCGGTCGACCGCGTGCTGGCCGAGGGCGGCAGCGTGCTCTTTCTGGTGCCCGAGGTGGCGCTGGCACCGCAGACGGTCGGGCGCATCCGCAGTCGGCTGGAGGCGCGCGGGGTGAAGACGGTCGTCTGGCACAGCCACCTCAGCGAAGGCGAGCGCTACGATGCCTGGCGGGCGGTGGCTCGGGGCGAGGCGCGGGTGGTGGTCGGGGCGCGCTCGGCGGTGTTTGCGCCGGTCAAAAACCTGCGGCTGATCGTGGTCGACGAGGAGCACGAGCCCGCCTATAAGCAGGAGGACGCCCCGCGCTACCACGGGCGCGACGTGGCGGTTTACCCCGCCTACCTCACTGGCTGCCCCTCCCTGCTCGGCCCG
>CAYQTM010000292.1:0-3106 GCA_964420355.1 uncultured Opitutales bacterium | reverse complement strand
ATAAAAGCAACGATGATGTTAAACAGTTTAGACCCACATATAACCTGCCGGTGACTGTAGAAAAGTAAAACCAAAGCGCCAACTAATAGCAGCGATGCCAACCTACTCCCGAAAGGTGAAATTTTGCGAGTTGATCAGCTTCTCGGCTAGGAAATTCTCGTTTTTTTAGAACTCATCCGTTGAATACTTACGCAAAACCGGCTGATCGAGGCGCGGAATTTTGCGACGACGCCGGGGCTGGACAGCCGGCTCGACCTCTCCGACACCCTGCAAGGCACCACTTCGGCAGGCTCAGGACTTTCAGCGGGCGGGGTCGGCGGCCTCCTGAAAATTCATGCTTGCAATGGGCAGGTGGTTGATATAAAAGTTATAACATGAATGCAATTCCTACCAAAGTTCGTAAAATCGGCGGCTCCCTCGGCATCATCATCCCCAAAGAGGCGCTCAGTGAGATGAACGTCTCGGAGGGCTCGACGGTGCACCTCACCGCCGCCGCCCAGCGCTCGGTGATGATCACGCCGGATCGCCCGGGCTTCAAAGAGAAGATGGCCATCGCCGAGGATCTGATGGGGCGCTACCACAACGCCTTGCGGGAGCTGGCTAAATGATGAAAGAGTCCATTTGGATCGAAGAGCACGAGTGCCTGTCGCTGCACGAAGACGCGCTCGCGCGTTATGGAGGCTCTTCCGGGCTGCGCGATCCCGGTCTGCTGGAGTCGGCGCTCAATCGCCCGAAGCATATCTTTGCTTACGAAAGCGACGACCTCTTCACGCTGGCTGCGGCGCTGGCGGCCGGGATTATTCTGAATCATCCCTTCCTCGATGGCAACAAGCGGACGGGCTTTCTGGCGGGGGCGCTTTTTCTCGAAGTCAATGGATTGCGGTTTCAAGCCAGCGAGGAAGCGGTGCTCGAGCGGACGCTGGCGCTGGCTGCCCGCGCGATCGACGAGGCCGAATACCGCGCCTTCCTCGAAGCCGCCTGCCAGCCGCCCGACTCCAGTGCATAACTGCGGCTCGGCGGCGCGTTGGCGGATTCTGGGCTTTACCTGCGCTCGGGGCTAGGGCACAAAGGAGCGATGCTGAGTCGGGAACGGATGTTGAAGGCGCTGGCCTGCCAACCGGTGGATCGCGCGCCCTGGTGGATGATGCGCCAGGCCGGGCGCTACCTGCCGGAGTATCGGGCGCTCAAGGAGCAGCACGACTTCCTGACGCTGGTCAAGACGCCCGAGTTGGCCACTGAGGTCACCTTGCAGCCGCTGCGGCGCTTTCCGCTCGATGCCGCGATTTTGTTTTCCGACATTCTTGTCATCCCCGAGGCGCTCGGCCAGCCTTACCATTTCCGCGATCAGGGCGGCATCGGGATGGACTTCGCGCTCGACAGCCCGGCGGCCATCGAGCGGCTCGACCCGCCCGAAGCGGTCGCAGAGCGGCTGGCCTACGTCCCCGAGACCCTGCGCCTGCTGCGCGCCGAGCTTGCTGGGCGCACCGCGCTGCTGGGCTTCGGCGGCTCGCCTTGGACGCTGGCGACTTACATGGTCGAGGGCGGTTCCTCGAAGAATTTCACGCGGGTGAAGGCGCTCTTTCATGAAAACCCGGCGACCTTCGAGGCGCTGATGGAGCAGCTGACTCAGGCGTTGATCCGCTATTTTACCATGCAGATCGAGGCGGGAGCCGACGCCGTCCAGATTTTCGACAGTTGGGCGGCGGTCTGCCCCTGCGAGCACTACGAGGCCATGTCGCTGAGCTGGATTCGCCGGATTGTCGCCGCGCTCGACCAACGTGCTCCGGTGATCCTCTATGCCAAGGGCGCACCCGCTGGCGTGCAAGCCTTGGCCGAGAC
The DNA here is from genome assembly GCA_964420355.1 of uncultured Opitutales bacterium. Classification (GTDB taxonomy): domain Bacteria; phylum Verrucomicrobiota; class Verrucomicrobiia; order Opitutales; family JABSRG01; genus CAYQTM01. The sequence continues at coordinate 1,267 of CAYQTM010000292.1, read as the reverse complement.
CGGTGTGCGCGCGCTCGGGCTGGACTGGTCGGTCGATATGCCCCGCGCCCGCGACGCGCTCGATCGCCTGCCCGCGCCCGTCGCCACTCAGGGCAACCTCGACCCGGTCCTGCTCAGCACCACGCCCGAGGTCGTCCGCCGCGAGGCCACTCGTTGGCGCGAGCGCCTCGGCCAGCGTTCCGGAGTCATCTTTAACCTCGGCCACGGCATCCTGCCCAGCGCCCGCATCGACTGCGTGGAGGCGTTGGCCGAGGTGCTCACTCGCGCGCCCGCGGATTGAGCAGGGTCAGCACGATGTCGACCAGCAGGTTGAGCAGGATGATCAGCGCCGCGAAGAAAATAACCGTCCCGAGTATAAGCGTGTAGTCGCGGTTCAGTGCGCTCTGGACAAACTGCCGCCCCAGCCCCGGAATCTGGAAAATCGTCTCGACCACGAAGGATCCGCTAATGATCCCCGCCAGCGCCGGCCCCATGTAGGCGATCACCGGCAGCAGCCCGCCCTTGATCGCGTGCTTGAGGATGACCCGCCGCTCGGGCAGCCCCTTGGCGCGCGCCGTGCGGATGTAGTCCTGCGAGAGCACGTCGAGCATCCCCGTGCGGGTCAGCCGCGCAAACCAGGCCGCGTAAGCCAGCCCGAGGGTCAGCGCCGGCAGCACTCGATCGCCCGGCCCAAACCAGCCCGAGACGCTGAACCACCCTAACTGCACGCCAAAAACCAGCGCCAGAATCGGCCCGATCACAAAGGTCGGCAGGCAGATGCCCACCATCGCCGCGCTCATCGGCAGGTAATCGGCGGGCGTATTCTTGCGCACCGCCGCGACAATGCCCACCGGCACCCCCAAGCCCAGCGCCACCAGCAGCGCCCACAGCCCCAGCTCGAAAGACACCGGCGCGGTCTGCCCGATGATCTCGTTCACGCTCTGCCCCAGATAGACATAGGACTGCCCGAAATCCCCGCGCAGCAGCCCGCCGAGGTAGGTCAGATACTGCGCAAAGAGCGGCTGATCCATCCCGAAGGTGCTCTCCAGCGCCGCCCGCGCGGTCGGCGTCATCTCGCGCTCTTGATCGAAGGGGCCACCCGGGGCCAGCCGCACCATAAAAAAGGTCACCGTCACAATCACCCAAAGCGTCGGCACCGCCTGCGCCACGCGCCAAAGAATCGCCTTCATCAGAACTTACCAGAACAAAAAACCGGCCCGAATGCGACCCCTTATCGCAAAGATGCCTCGGGAAGTCCCCTCGTATCCCATCGCCGCCGTTCAAGCTC
>CAYQTM010000291.1:0-3125 GCA_964420355.1 uncultured Opitutales bacterium | reverse complement strand
TTTTACGATGCCGCGCCCGGTCTTCATATACTGCTCGATGCCCTTGAGGCCAACTACGCTGCCGCCGGCTGGGAAGTCGGGTCCGGGCAGCACCGCCATGATCTTATCGATCTCGACTTGGGGGTCGTCGATCACGAGGTTGAGGGCGTCGATCACCTCGCCGAGGTTGTGCGGCGGGATGTTGGTGGCCATGCCGACGGCGATGCCGGTCGAGCCGTTCATCAGCAGTTGCGGCATGGATGCGGGGAGCACGCTGGGCTCGGTCGTCGACTCTTTATAGTTGGGGACGAAGTCGACCGTGTCCTCGTCGATCTGCTTGAGCAGCTCCTCGGCGATGCGGGTGAGGCGGCACTCGGTGTAACGATAGGCAGCGGCGGGGTCGCCGTCGACCGAGCCGAAATTGCCCTGCGGATCGACCAGCGGGTAGCGCATGACCCAGCGCTGGCCGAGGCGCACGAGGGTGTCGTAAACCGAGATGTCGCCGTGGGGGTGGTAGTTTTTCAGCACCTCGCCGACCACGCCCGCGCACTTGTCGAAGGAGCGGTTGTGCAGCAGACCCTCACGCATCATCGCATAGAGCACCCGGCGCTGCACCGGCTTCAATCCATCGCGCACATCCGGCAGCGCACGCGACACAATGACCGACATGGAATAGTCAATATAAGCCCGCTCCATGATAGCGGTGATACTCGTCGGCGTCAGTTTTTCGTTCTCGGTATACATTGAGCAGTAAAAGTAGTTCTATACTAAGGGAATGTGCGATAAAATTCGCGGCGGTGGCCAACACGCTCAGCGATGACTGTATTGGGGTCGCGAAGAATTAAACCGATTCGATAATCCCCGACCCTGAGGCGGTAGCAGTCGCTTGAACCTTGTAGTTTATTACAGTTGGACAGTTCTTGAAGGTTTTCGGCATTTGCAATTGTTTTCAGCGCTTGTGCAACTCGCTTGTAAGCTTCTGGGCTGAGTCGCTTCGCATCTTTAAGAAAGGCTTTAGTCGGAAGGACGATCATGGCTCTCCATCTCACTTAAAAATTCTTCGAGCGTCATCGTTTCGTCCCCGCGGGCTTCTTCAATAGCCTCCAGCAGGCCTTGGTCGATCAGCGCCTCTTCCATCTTTTTAAAGACGGCGTAGTCGAGGATAACCCCGCTTACTTTACCCTGCGGGTCGGTCAAGTATTCGCGTACGAGTTCCATAATTAAACATCCAGGTTAGAGACGTTGAGGGCGTTGTCTTCGATGAATTGGCGGCGGCTGGGGACGTCGTCGCCCATCAGCATAGAGAAGACGGCTTCGGCGCGGGCAGCGTCTTCGATGTCCACCTTAATAAGGTTGCGGCGCTGGGGATCCATTGTGGTTTCATAGAGCTGCTTGGCGTTCATTTCACCAAGACCCTTGTATCGCTGAATTGATAGGCCACGGCGTCCCATTAAGCGTATGTTTTCCACAACTTCGAGCAGGGTGGGGACATCGTTGCGGTTTTCTTTCTTCTCGTCGCCCATGTTCTCAACCAGTTGATAGCGAGGTTCTTCACTTGCGCTGAACTGGGTGAGATCCAGACCCGACTTGTTCAACTCTTTGAGCAATTTGGTCATCTCGCTCGATTCGAATATTTCGTGAACAGTGATGCGCTGGTTGAGCTGGATGCCTTCGACTTCCACCTGTCGGTTGACCTCGTAATCATAGACATCTTCGATGTTGTTTTCCGAGTAAAAGCGCATCCGGGCGTCGTCGTCTTCGAGGAACTCGAAGGCTTCATCATTACCGGTGCGCAGGCGCACGATATACTTTGGAAGATTGAAGTCACCTGCATGTTGATCGAGGTAGCTGGCCAGAGGGCAGCCATAGCGGCGCACACCTGCTCCGAGCATATCCAAACGGTTCAAGGCTTCGACAATACGGTCGAGCTTCTGGCCTTCAAACTTCTGCTGATCGCGAAGGCGCAGCAGCGTCACATCTTCCTGACCCAGCTCCAGCAGAATTCGATTCAGCTCGGGTTCATTCTGGATATACTGTTCACGCTTGCGGCGCTTGATCTTGTAGAGTGGCGGCTGGGCGACATAAAGACAGCCGTTGTCGATCAGGCCACGCATATAACGGTAAAAGAATGTTAGATAGAGGGTGCAGATATGGGCTCCGTCAACATCAGCGTCCGCCATAATAATAATTTTATGATAGCGCACCTTGCTGGGGTCGAAGGCTCCCTCGCCCTCATCGCCGATGCCCGTGCCCAGGGCACTGGTCAGCAACTGTATATTCTTGTTGCCCAGTGCCTTATCGAGCCGCGCCTTCTCTACATTGATCGGCTTACCGAAGAGGGGCAGAATAGCTTGATAGCGCCGGTCGCGGCCTTGTTTGGCCGAACCACCCGCCGAGTCGCCCTCTACAATATACAATTCGCAGACCTTTGGATCTTTCTCCGAGCAGTCGGCCAGCTTGCCGGGCAAACCGCCGCTCGACAGTGCACTTTTCCGCACCGTGTCACGCGCCTTGCGCGCCGCCTCGCGTGCCCGCGCCGCATTCAAGCACTTCTCGACGATCTTCTTGCCCTCGCGCGGGTTCACCTCGAAATAATACTTAAGCTTTTCGCCAACAATGCGTTGCACAATCCCATCGACCTCGCCATTGGAGAGCTTGGTCTTGGTCTGCCCCTCGAAGCGGGGCTCGGGTACTTTGACCGAGATCACAGCCGTCAGCCCCTCGCGAACATCGTCGCCAGACAGGCTCGGATCCTTGTCCTTCACCAGATTATTGGCCTTGGCGTAGTTATTGATAACGCGAGTGAGCGCCGTCCGAAAACCGGTCAAGTGCGTGCCGCCTTCGATATTATGAATCGAATTGGCATAGGCATAAAGCTGATCCGAAAATCCATCATTATATTGAAGCGCCACATCGACAATGATCTTGGCGTCCGTCTCCTTTGAACCCGAGTCTTCCTCGCCATGAATAAAAACGGGATCCTTATGGATAACCTGCTTGTTTTGATTCAAAAAGGTTACATATTCGGCGATGCCATTTTCAAAAATAAAGTTTTCCTTACGGTCGCTTCGCTCGTCCAGCAGCTCAATCGTGATGCCCGGATTCAAAAACGCCAGCTCGCGCAGACGCTTGGCCAAAATCTCGTA
>CAYQTM010000290.1:0-3139 GCA_964420355.1 uncultured Opitutales bacterium | reverse complement strand
GAGGAGGCCACCGTGCGGATGGGGCGCGACAGTAGTGCGGTGGTGCCGCTGGTGTTGAAGGAGTCGAGCGAGCGTGCCCTGCAACTGGAGCTGATCCTCGATCCGCCGCCCGGCGTGGAGTGCCCGCTGCCGCGCCGCCGCCTTGCGCTCAAGCCGGGCAAGCGCGGCCTGCGGGTGGAGATCGAGGTTTGCGCCGCCGATCGCGGGCGCTATCGCGAGTTTTCGGCGCTGCTCGAAGGCCGGAGCCGACTGGGGCTGTGGCGCTTGCGGCGCAGCCAGCCGCTCGATTTCGAGCTGCGGGTCTTCCCCAATCTGCGCAGCCACCGCGCCGCGCTCGCCGCCATCTACAAGCGCCGCGAGCTGATGGGCGTCCACGCGCTGCGGCAGCTCGGCAAAGGGCGAGAGTTCGAGGAGCTGCGCGAATATATGCCCGGCGACAGCTTTGAAGACATCCACTGGAAGGCCTCGGCGCGGCGCAATCTGCCGATCACCCGCCTCTTTCAAGTCGAGCGCACTCAGGAAATCTACCTCATCCTCGACCACAGCCGCCTGACGGGTCGCCCCGCTGCCGGACGCCCAGATGAGCCATCCGAGCCGCTGCTCGAGCGCATGCTGGTCGCCGCCAATCTGTTCCTCATGGCCGCAAACCGCGAAGGCGATCTGGTCGGCCTCAGCACCTTTGCCCGTGGGGTGACCGGCTTCTATCCGGCGGGCTCGGGTCAGGCGCACCTCAATGCCTGCGCTGCGGCCTTTTGCGAGCTGCAAACCCAACGCCAGTCACCCGACTTCCGCGACATCTTCGCCGACCTCAACAACCGCATCCGCCGCCGCGCCCTCGTGCTGATCCTCACCGATCTCTCCACGCCGCTGCTGGCCGAGACCTTCGCCAACTCGGTGCGTGTGCTCGGGCGGCACCATCTGGTCGTCGCGCTCACCATCACAGCGCAGGGCACGCGTCCGGGCTTCGACCGCGAACCGGTCGCCAGCGGGACAGAGATTTACAGCCGTCTGCCCGGCACCTGGACGAGCCGCCGCCTGCGCCTGCTTGAGCGTGACCTCCGCGCCCGGGGTGTCACTTGCATCCGCGCCCGCGAGGCGCTGCTCTTCGAGAGCCTGCTCAAGGAATACCTCCGCGCCAAGCGAACCCAGTGCATCTAAAATGATTATCGACCTCGACCGCTTTTGCCGAGACGAGCGCCCCACCTGGCAGGCGCTCGAACGCTGGCTCGAACAACAGCGCCGCGAGCCTCAGCGCCTCAAGCCCAAGGACATTCAAGAGCTGCTCGCCCTCTACGAGCGCACCGCCGACGGCCTCTGCCACGTCCGCACCTTTGCCGCCAAACCCGACCTCATCCACTACCTCGAAAACCTCTGCGCCGAGGCCTACGGGCTGATCCACGGGAGGCAGCGGCGGCTGAGCCTGCTGCGGCTGCTCGGTGGCCTCTGGCAGTTGCTGGCCTCGGGCTTTCCGCGTGCCTTTCGGCGGCAGGTGGCGAGCTTCTGGCTGGCGGCGGCGGCGCTGCTCATCGGTGGCGGTTTCGGCGCGGGTGCCATCGCCCTCGACCCCGGCTCCAAGCCCGCCCTGATGCCCTTTCCCCACCTGCTCCAACACCCTTCGGAGCGCGTGGCAATGGAGGAGTCCGAGGTGCTGAGCGATGCCGAAGGACTGGCCTCGTTTTCCGCCTTTCTGATGACCCACAATATCCGGGTGGCTCTGCTCGCGCTGGCGCTGGGGCTGACCTTTGGGGTGGGGACGCTCGCTTTGCTGTTTTACAACGGGGCACTGCTCGGCGCGGTGGTGATGGACTATCTGCTGGCAGGGGAGGGCATCTTTTTGACCGCCTGGCTGCTGCCCCACGGCAGCGTCGAAATCACCGCCATCCTGATCGGCGGCCAGGCTGGCTTTGTTCTGGCACGCGCCTTGATCGACCCTTGGGGACGCGGGCGGCTGGCGGCGCGATTGCGGGCGGTTCGCGAGGACTTACTCGCCTTGACCGCTGGCATGGCCTTCTTTCTCGTCATCGCGGGCATCGTCGAAGCCTTCATTTCGCAGTATCATGAGCCCGCCCTTGCTTACAGCACCAAGATCGCCATCGGTGGTGTGCTCCTGAGCCTCGCCATCGCCCTGCTCACCCTCGCCGGGCGCGGCGATACCCAACCGGAGGCCGCCCATGCCTGAGTTGCGCGAAGCCAACCGCCTGCGCATCGAGACGCCCGAAGGGCTGGTCTTTGCACTGCCCCTGGCCGACCCCTTCGTCCGCCTGGCCGCGCTGTGTATCGATCTTGCGGCGATTCAGTTGCTGCTGACGCTGCTGATGATCGGGGTCAGCATCCTGGCCGGACTGCATTTGGAGATTGCGATAGTGGTCTATCTGCTCAGCTACTTCGGGCTCACCATCGGTTATCCCATGCTGCTGGAAGCCCTCTGGAACGGCCAGACCATCGGCAAGCGCCTCATGCACCTGCGCGTCGTCGACGCCACCGGCCTGCCGCTCACCGGCACCCAAATCATCCTGCGCAACATCCTGCGCTTTGCCGACGCACTGCCCGCTTTCTACCTGCTGGGCGGTGCAGTGCTCTTCTTCTCACCGCGCAACCAGCGCCTCGGCGACCATGCCGCCGGCACGGTCGTGGTCAGCATCGAGCGGCACAACCCCACCGGCATCGAAGGCATCACGGCAGGCAAATACAATACCTTCCGCGACTACCCACACCTCTGCGCTCGTCTCCGCCAACGCATCTCGCCCGCCGAAGCCGCCCTCGGCCTTCAAGCGCTCCTCCGCCGCAAAGAGCTCGACGACGACAGCCGCTTCGCCCTCTACGAGCAGCTCGCCGAGCACTTTCGCCACCAAAGCGCCTTCCCCGATCAAGCCACCAACCACCTCACCCCCGAGCAATTCCTCCGCAACTGCATCGACATCTGCTACCAATAAATCATGCCTGGATGAACGAGCAAAGCTCATCTGGCAATACACAAGCCATGCGTCGCTAGAGTAAGATTCACTACTGCCTGCAATAGTAATTCCTGCGTTCTCTTGTATTCGACTCCACCACGCTCCGGAAAGAAGCCCAGTGATTGAGAATTCAGTTCCACAGCGAACTGAAAAGCGATCTGAACATCGAGCAGTTGCCCTCCGGC